>NZ_JBFAMX010000462.1:0-8314 GCF_040659615.1 Nonomuraea sp. NPDC049784 | reverse complement strand
GGCGCCGCCCGCCACCAGGCCGGCGATGTGGGCGATGTCGGCGGCCAGGACCGCGCCCACCTCACGGGCGATCTCGGCGAAGGCCGGGAAGTCGATGGTGCGCGGGATGGCGGTGCCGCCGCAGAAGATCACCTTGGGCCGGTGCTCCAGGGCGAGCTCGCGGACCTGATCCATGTCGACGCGGCCGGTCTCCTTGCGCACGTTGTAGGAGACGGGCTTGAACCACTTGCCGGTGATCGACACGGGCGAGCCGTGGGTGAGGTGGCCGCCGGAGGGCAGGTTCATGCCCATGAAGGTGTCGCCCGGCTGCATGAAGGCCAGGTAGATGGCGAGGTTGGCGGGCGAGCCGGAGTAGGGCTGGACGTTGGCGTGGTTGACGCCGAACAGCGACTTGGCCCGCTCGATGGCCAGGGTCTCGATCTGGTCGATGATCTGCTGGCCCTCGTAGTAACGCTTGCCCGCGTAGCCTTCCGAGTATTTGTTCGTCAGGACGGTGCCGGTGGCCTCCAGCACGGCCTTGGACACGTAGTTCTCTGACGGGATGAGCTTGACGGTGTCGGCCTGGCGCCGCTCCTCCGCTTTGACGAGCTCGGCGATCTGCGGGTCGACGCTAGCGAGAGAATTCATGACTCTCCTGTCATCATTGACAATCTGCGAAGACCCAGGCGCACGGCCTCCGCTCCTTTCGCTCCCCGGTGGTCGATCCCACCCAATGCGCCAGTCGCGTCACCTCCTAGACGATAGCGGATGTGCCAGGGGCTTATTCCTCCGCTGATCAGCCGTGTCACGACGAACTGACGGCCACGTTCCTGATGACGCCGAGCAGCACGAGGTTCGACGTCGACGCGCGGTGCCGTTGTCGAATCCGGCGTCGAGCACGGGCGCGGTGCAGAACCTCGCGACCCGCCGGCCCGCCCCGTCCTCCGCGAGGTAGACGAAGCCCATGCCGCCCTCGCCGAGTTTGCGGACGAGGGTGTAGGGCCCGACTCTCTGCTGCGCCTCCATATCGGCAGGACTCTATTTGGTACGGCTCACACCCGGCCAGAGCCGATCGACTTCGGCGTTCAGGATCGCACCGATGAGCACGGCCAGCGCGGTGATGTAGAGCCAGAGCAGCAGGGCGATGGGCGCCGCCAGCGAGCCGTAGACGGAGACGGGGGAGAACCACGCGGCCAGCACGGCCCGCAGCACCGCCGCGCACACGATCCACAGGATCAGCGCCAGGATCGCGCCGGGCAGCTCCCGGTACCACTTGGTCCGCACCGGCACGCTGACGTGGTAGAGCACGGTCAGGAACAGCACCGAGCCGATGATCACGACCGGCCAGTAGAGGATGTCGATGAGGATGCCGTACTGGCCCGGCAGGGCGTCCTGGAGCAGGGTCGGGCCGATGACCAGGATCGGCATGACGATGATGCCGATGATCAGGCCGACGATGTAGAGGCCGAAGGACATCAGCCTGGTGCGGATGATGCCCCGCTCCTCGCCCAGCCCGTAGGCCACGGAGATGAGGTCCACGTATACGTAGAGCGCTCTGGAGCCGGACCAGAGCGACAGCAGGAAGCCCAGCGAGATGATCGACACCTTGCCCGCGTCGTCGCTGAGCACGTCGGTGATGAGCGGGTTGATCACCTTGTTGACGGCCTCTTCGGTGAACAGCAGCCCCGCCTGATCGATCACCCATGCCTTGACCTGCGCGACCACGGTGGAGCCCAGCCACGTGCCGAGCTTGGCCAGCACGCCGATCAGGCCCAGCACGAAAGGCGGCAGCGACAGCAGCGCGAAGAAGGCCGCCTCACCGGCCAAGCCGGTCACCCGGTAGGTGACACCGGCGTTGGTGGACGCGCGGACGATCGCCCACGACTTCGTGTCGAGCACCCAGCTCAGCCTGGCCCGGGCGGTGGAGACGAGTCCCCTCTTCGTCCGGGAAGGCGCATCGGTGGACGTCATGGCACCCAACGGTATTCGCAGTGACTCTTCCGAACAGCTTACGTCCGGGAACGGCCCTAGTCGTTACCGAGGAACTGCCCTAGTCGTTATCGACTATGCGCGCACCCAGCGGGAGCAAGGAGATGGGGACGAGCTTGAGGTTCGCGATGCCCATCGGTATGCCGATGATGGACAGGAACAGCGGGATCGACGTCACGACGTGGCCGATGGCGAGCCAGACGCCGGCGACCACGCACCAGATGATGTTGCCGATCAGGGAGAACGCGCCCGCCTGCGGGTCGCGCACCACGGTCCTGCCGAAGGGCCACAGCGCGTACGCGGCGATCCTGAACGAGGCTATGCCGAACGGGATGGTGACGATCAGGATGCAGCAGATGATCCCGGCCAACGCGTATCCGATGGCCAGCCAGAGCCCCGCGAAGATCAGCCAGATGACGTTCAGGATTGTGCGCATGTTCACAGCATGTCATCGGATGCACCGTACGCGTCATCAGGCAAGTCCCTGACTTCACCCTGACCTGGGCGCCCGTCCCTTCCCCGGGGGTCCGGCGAACGCCTGGGCGATCTCCATCCAGGTCTGCGCGGGCTCGCCCGTAAGCTCCAGCGCGGTGTCGGACAGGTGGACGCGCTGGGTGACGACCAGGCAGAAGTCGAGTATCGGGCCGCGTACGGCGCCGGCTGCGTCGCCGGGGCCCGCCGTCCACAGGGTCCCGTCGGGCATGGTCAGCTCGGCGCGTACGGGGTCGGCGGGCACGGGCAGGCCGCGCACGGCGAAGCTGTAGGGGCGGGCGCGGAACCCCATCGTGGCCACGTGCCGCAGCCGGGCCGTGGGCTCTCTGGTGACGCCGAGCGCGTCGGCCACGTCCTGGCCGTGCGCCCACGTCTCCATCAGCCGCGCGGTCACGAACGAGGCGGCCGACATTGCGGGCCCGAACCACGGCACCCGTTCACGCGCGTCGAGCGTGGCGAACGCCTCCAGGCTGCGGGCGCGTGCCGCCCGGAACCATTCGCGCAGTTCGCCCGGCGACATCCCGCGGGACTCCAGGGCGAGGTCGTCCACGGACCGGAAGTCCTTCAGCGACGCCCTGTAGGCGTCGGCGTCGGTGGCCGCCAGGCCGGCGGCTCCGTCGAACCAGGCAAGATGGCTCACCTGGTCACGGATCGCCCACCCCTCGGCGGGCGTGGGCCGCTCCCAGTCCTCGTCCCGCAGGGGGTGGAGCAGCGCTTCGAAGGACGCCGTCTCGGCACGCAGGTCGTCGAGTAACTCCGCCATGAGGTCCACGCGCGCCAGCGTAACCCGAACAACGTTCTAGGAGAATAATGCAGGCGTGATCTGCGAGAGCTGTAAGGAGAAACGTCACGAGGACTGCCGTGGCGGCTCGTGGTGCGACTGCCAGCATCAGACGGACACGCGCAGTGAGCCCGACGACACCGGCGAGCAGAAGCCCGAGCCGCCGATTAACTGGCTCAGGCAGGGCTAGGGCCGCTCAGGATTCCTTCTCCGCCGGGCCGCACGACCACGACTGGCTCACCACCGTGACCAGGTCGTCGCCGTACGCGTCAGGGTCCCATCCGTCCCTCACGAACAGCTGCGCCACCAGATCGGCGGCCGTCGCCCCCTCGACGTCCTCTCGTGCCTGCTCGCCGAGGAGGCGGGCCACGGCGTCGGGGTCGTTGACGCGGATGCGGTAGTGCGCCTCAACGTCCACGGACGCGGTGTCCGGCTCGCCCTCCTGGGCCTCCTCCTCGAGGTCCTCCTCCAGGGCGCTGAGCGGGTTGCCCCAGCCGGTCCGGTCGAGGCACAGCGCCCCGTACTCGAGCGCGGCCGTGCGCAGGGCGTTCACCGCCCGGATCACGCGGGGAGGGTCGTCAGGGGACGCCTCCAGGACCCGGGCGTGCTCCGCGATCGCCGCGCCCAGCTCGGCGGCCTTCTCCGATAGTTCGTTCGCCACGGTCGTCGGGTCTTCCTTGCCTCGGTAGTGTGCGCTGCCAGTCTTCCAGCTCTAGGGCTTCTTGTTCTTTTTCGCGCCCTTCCACGAATAGTGCCGCGTGTGGCTGACCTCCCCGTTCTTGTTGTAGTAGTCGACGTGCACATGGTCGCCGCTCGAGCACTCCCCGCGAAACCTGGCGCGCCCGCCGTCTTTCGCGTCCTGCTTGGCCTCGTCGACCGCCTGGTCCTTGTCGTCCCACCTCCTGGTCCCCGAGTTCGTCTTGCTGGAGGCGTTCCCTTTCCGGAGAAAGCCCATCTCGGCGATGAGCCCGCCCTTGGGGCCGTCGGGACCGCCCAGGTTCGGGCCGCGGGGGGTGTTGAGCCGGGGGAGGTCGTCGAGGACGCCGCGGAACTGGCCGGTGGAGCCGTGGGCGAGGGCGGGCCGCAGGACGCGTCCGACGCCTTCGGTTGCCTGGTGCTGGGCTTTGGTGACGAGGATGCGGCCGCGGATGAGTTCCCACAGGGCGGCGGGGCCGGCGGTGGGTCCGCCCATGAGCATGGCGCGGGCGATGCGGGCGGAGGTGTAGACGGCGCCGGTGGCGACGGCGACCTTGAGGCCGGTGGTGAGCCACGCGGCGTTGTCGAGCACTTGGGGGACATATTGGACGGCCGCGGTGGCGCGTCCCATGACTTCGCTGACGCCGGCGGGGGCGTTCCAGAGCCCTTGGAGTTCGGTGGCGGACTCGCCCTTGTAGACCTCGCCGGTGGCCTGGACGGAGGTCTGCGCGGCTTGCCCGGCCGCGTGGGAGCCGGCCAGTACGGTGGCCCAGGCGTCGCGGTCGGCCACGATCTCATCCACCCGGACGTTGGGCCAGTGGACGCCCATCATCTCCAGGACGGCGTCGACTTCGGGGGGAACCGTCACATCCATGAGGCGAAGGCTCAGACCGGGTTGGTGCCGTACAGCTTCGCCGGCTCTTCGATGTTCAAGGCCTCGGCATCGGCTATGTGGCGGCTGGCGGCGTCGAGGCCGTCGCCGGTGTCGTTGATGACCTGGGAGACGCCGGCCAGCGCTTCCAACCCGTAGACGCCGCACTGGCCATATTCGGCGTGAAACGCGGCGAACAGGCCGGTGTCGTCGCCCCACGAGAGGCAGCCGTAGCCACGCTCTCTGAGCCGCTGGAGGGCGGCGGTGTAGTCCTCGCTGTGGGTGCGCATCATCGCCGCGTGCTGGGCGACCTGCGCCTTGGAGATCTCAATCCCCGGACTCATGGCGCGTTACCTTAGCGTAACGATCAGCGAAATTCACTAGGAACGGCGTATTAGTGATCTACATCCGGCAGTGAATCGTTCGTGACTAAACTGACGCACTCATCAGCCCCCAACAGGTGGAGTCCGGACATGCCGATGAGACCTTCGCCACAAGACGATGTCGAGCAGGCGGAGCGGATCCTGAGGCAGGGCCGCGAGACGATGCGGCGCCTCCACGAGGCGCGCACCGCGATCGGCGCGGTCACCGGTGTGGCACAGAGCCCGGACGGCCTGGTCGGGGCCTCGGCGGACGGGCGGGGCGGAATCACGGCGCTGCGCCTCGACCCCCGCGTGATGCGGCTGGATCACGAGGCGCTCAGCAAGCAGGTGACGGCGGTGCTACGGGCGGCCCAGTTGGACGCCGAGTCGCAGGCCAAGGAGATCGTGGACGGCGCGCTCGCCGACACCGAGCACACCATGCCGGCGCCGCTGGACGAGAACTTCATCAGCGAGCGGGTCGAGCAGATCGCCCGCAACCTTCTCTAGCCGGAGGTGAGTGTGTTCGGCCCTCGCAGGGACCCTGCCGACATCAGTCACGAGGATCTCGCCCGAGACGAGCGGCAGGCGGACGGGATTCTGGCGTGGATCGAGCGGGCGCGGGCCGGCGCGGAAGCCGTCACCGGGACGGGGGAGGCCGCGTCCGGACAGGTCATCGCCACCGTGGCGGCGGATGGGAAGGTGCTCGACGTCACCATCCGGCAACGCGCGATGAGGCTGGACAGCCGGACGCTCGCCGGGGAGGTGCTGGCGGCGCTCCAGCAGGCGGGGCTGGACGCGGCGCGGAAGACGGAGGAGCTGATTCGTGAGGCCCTGCCGGGCTTCGACCCGGCCGCGGCCACCGCTCAGTGCGAACGGCTGGCCGGCACTCCGTGGGACTGACCTGACGGGTCCGTACGGAACTTTCGGGTGCCGGGACAGGGAGGTGACGCCTGATCAGGCAGTTGTCCCGACCGGGTTCGCCAGAGCCTGGACATGGAGGGCCAGGCTCCGGTTCATCGGGACAACTGCGTGATCACGCGATGGATGGTGATGCTGCCGGGTTTGTCAGGCGGCGGAGATGCCGGCGCTGGCCGCGCGGCGCATGCGACGACGACGCTCGGAGGCGCGCTCGTCTTCGTTGAGACCGCCCCACGTGCCGTACTTCTCGGGCCGGGACAGCGCGTAGTCAAGGCACTCGTTGCGAACGGGGCACTGGGCGCAGATCGCCTTGGCCTTCCGCTCACGTACGTCACGCTCGGGCTGCCGCTCCCCGTCGGGGCCGAAGAAGAGCACGAGGTCCTCACCCCGGCACGCGGCATCATCCTGCCAACCCCAGCTGGGGCGCGGGCGGGCGAGCTGCCGACGTACCTGAGACATGAGAAAACCACCTTCGTGAGAGGTATTTCGGTAATTGAGCCGCATTGGACGCTTTTGGCGTCACTGTTCCAACGCAACGTTGGGCCGCGATGTTCCCTGCTCAGGCAAGAGCGGGCGTGGCGTACCGCACAGGCATAAGCCTGTCCAGCGAAACCAGCCGGTAGGTGGTGATCTTCTCGGCGCAAGCCGTACCACACGGCGCTGTGAACGCCGATGGCTCAACCACAACCTGGAACCGGACGTCGCCGCAGCGCACAATGGCTTCGGTGACGTCACCGTCCGACCTGGAGGATTCCACGGCCACCGCGCCGACGGCGCACTCTCCCGTATGGGCTCGGGCGAAGTGCTCCACGGCTTGCAATGGCTCAGGGATGCCTGCGCGTCCCCGGTAGCGGTCGAGAATGACCTCGCCCGACCGGTACGCGTTAGCCGCTGCCAGTGCAGCAGCCTGAGACATGCTGCCGTAGAAAATTCCGTGTGGCAAGCACACCAGGTTGGCGGCGTAGCGATCGCCGCCAACGTGTGACGTTTCCCATACTCTGTCCGGCAGCGAATCGGCCAGCGACCGAGCGAGGGGTAGTCCAATGCGGGCGCAGCACGCATTGCGCTTGGCGTGCGTGCAGACCAGAAATACCGGCTCGTCTTCAAGTATGCAGGACTCCGGGACCACTCCCGCCACGAGCGCGTCCAGGTCAAGATCGTCAGGACCTGCGACGACACCGCTCGCCAGCCAGGGCCGCTCTCCTACCGCGTACGCCAATAGCACACGGATGCCCTGCTCCCGTGGGCGGGTTCGTTTTCCCGGCCGGCGGATCAACTGGGGCCTGATACCGCGTTCGAGCGCCCGGCGGACGAGTTCGGAGATTTTTTCAGGAAGTTCGAAGCTTTCCAGGTGTGACGGCCAGGCGCCGGTGTATTCGATGAGCAGCCAGAGCCTGGCTCCCACGGTGGCGCTGGCCAAGGTGGGAACCCTTCCGGTGTGGCACCCGGCCGGATGCTCGCAGCCCCTTGCCAACGCCTGGTCTCCCTCCCTGATCCGAATTAGGTAAGACTAACCTAACGGAATGGAGGGGTCAGATGCGGCCCGTTCGCTCCAGAACATCCCGTGTCGCGGCCAGTGCCCGATCCCTGTCCTGCTTGATCAGGCCGATCCTGGTCCTCCTGTCCAGCAGGTCGCCCTCGTCGAGCGCGCCCTCGTGCCTGATCGACCAGATCAGCTCGCCCTCGGTGACGCCGAGCCCGACCTCCTCCGGGTGCGCCTTGACGAGCTCGTGCACGGCCTCCGCCTCGCTGCCGTACCGCTCGGCCAGCCGGTGCGGCACCCCTGTCGGCCGCGGTCCCGCCCCGGCGAGCGGGATCTTCCTGGTACGGCACTGCCCCGCCGGCAGTTTCGCGGACGAGACCGCTCGATCCACCGCGTCCTCGGCCATGCGCCGATATGTCGTCAGCTTGCCCCCGACGACCGTGACGAGCCCGTCATGCCACAGGACGGCGTGCCTGCGGGAGATGTCCGCCGTGCGGCCGTCTCCCGCCAGAAGGGGCCTGAGGCCCGCGTACACGCCCGCGACCGCCTCCCGGGTCACCTGAGTCTCAAGAACCCCGTTCAGCACCTCCAGGAGCGTTCTGACGTCCTCCTCGGGCACTCCAGGAACGTCGGGCACCGGCCCGTCCACGGGTTCGTCCGTGAGGCCGACGTGGACGCGGCCGTCGCGCTGGGGGAGTACGAGCGCGAATCGGTTGCTCTCTCCGGGAATGGGCACGTGCATG
>NZ_JBFAMX010000461.1:0-8346 GCF_040659615.1 Nonomuraea sp. NPDC049784 | reverse complement strand
GGCGCCCCAGCTCGGGCGGCGCGGTCAGGATGCGGTGCAGCACCGGCGCCACCGAGTCCTGCCCGAACGGCGCCGTCGCGTTGGCCGCGAAGCACATGGTGGCACCCCACGAGAACACGTCCGCCGCCCCCGTGACGGCTGACGCCGTGATCTGCTCGGGCGCCATGTACGCGGGCGTGCCCACTCCCCGCCCGCTCACCGTGGCCGCCGCGTCCAGGGCCCTGGCCAGGCCGAAGTCGATCACGCGCGGCCCGTCGGACCCGAGCAGCACGTTCTGCGGCTTGAAGTCCCGGTGGACGATCCCCGCCCGGTGGATCGCGGCGAGCGCGGTGGCCGTGCTGACCGCGAGCCGCTCCAGCGCGCCGCCCCGGCGCGGCCCGGTCAGCGCGACCTCCCTCTGCAGCGAGGGCCCGTCGACGTACTCGCTCACGATGTACGGCCGGCCCTCGTCGAACCCGGCGTCGACCACCTGGGCCGTGCAGAACCTCGCCACGTGCTTGGCCAGCTCGACTTCCCGCAGGAACGCCGCCTGTTCGTCGCCCACGGGCCCGTGCAGCAACTTGACCGCGTATGTCTCCCCGCCCCTGGAGCCGAGGAACACCGTGCCTTGTCCGCCCTCACCCAGCCGTCCGGAAAGCGCATACTCCCCGAGTCGCTGTGGGTCCCCCGTCCTGAGCGGCTGCGCCGTTGGCACGGGGCGCCTCCCCTCGCCGCCACCCGTTCCTGCTCTCTACTGAAGGCAACGGGCCGCGTTCAGTCAACGGTGCTCAGGGCAATCGCTGCCTGACCGTGACACAGCTGGTCAAGAAGCCCGTGCGACCGTACCCGAATACGTAACTTCGTCCTTACCCTGGCGCGTCACCTTGATGGCCATCCGGTTCGAGTCGGACATCGGGAACATCCGCAACGTTCCCGGATAGCACTCGCTGCCCGTGACCTGATCGAGGGTGAAGACCGCCCCTCTCCCGCTGCGCCCGAGCCGCCCGGAGCAGTGCAGGTCCGCTCCCCACCGCATGGCCCCGCCGTCGGCGCCCATGCGCAGCTCCACGGGGAAGACCCGGTGTGCGGTGAAGTGCTCGGCGGAGCCCGTCCACGTGCCTTCCAGCCCCGGCCCTTCGGCTCCGCGCACCCAGAACACGAACCCGGACACCGCCATGGCCACCCCGGCCGCAGCCACGACCATCTGCCAGGGCCGAACCCGTCTGCGGGACGGGACCTCCGGTGAGGTGTCGCGTGCGACGGCGGGAAAGCTCGTGGTGGGGTCGGGGTCCATGATCCGGCCGGGGTCGGCGCTGGGCGGCGCGGTCTCGATGACCAGCCGGAGCCCGGCCGTAGCGGGGTCGCCGGCGGCCGGAGCGCGGGTGGGTGCGGGCTGGTAGGAGCCGACGGCTGCCTGCGCGCCCGTCGACAGCACGTCGCCGCCCGCCGCCGCCTGGCCCAGCAGCCGCCGCAGCACTTCCTCCGTGCCAGGCCGGTCCCCCGGCTCCGGCGCCAGGCAGGCCTCCACGATCTCCCGCAGCCGCCCGGTCAACGCCCCGAGGTCCGGCTTGCCGTACAGGATCCTGGCGAGGATCTCCTGGTAGGTGTCCGCCTTGTACGCGTGCCGTCCCGTGGCGGTGTACACGACGGTCAGCCCCCAGGCCCAAAGGTCGGCGGCCGGCCCGGCGGGCTCGCCCTTGATGCGCTCGGGCGCCAGGTACGCCGGGGTGCCGACGGGCATCACGTTGGTCGTGGCCGCGGTGTCCATGAGCCGGGCCACACCGAAGTCGATCACTCGTGGTCCGTCGATCCCGAGCAGCACGTTGCCCGGCTTGAAGTCGCGGTGCACGACGCCGGCCCGGTGGATGGCCCCGAGCGCGGTGGCGGTGCCGATGGCCAGGCGATCCAGCGAACCGCCCAGGCGCGGCCCCTTGGCGACGACGTGCTCCAGGAGCGAGGGCCCCTCGACGTACTCGCTGACCAGGTACGGGCGGTCGCCTTCGAGGTCGACGTCGAGCAGCTGGGCCGTGCAGAACGCGGCCACCCTGCGTACCGCCTCGACCTCGCCCAGGAACCTGCGCCGCACGTCCGGATCACCGGACAGGCTGGCGTGCAGGAGCTTGACCGCGACCTGGGCCCCCTGCGCGGAGTGGCCGAGGTAGACGACGCCCTGACCGCCCTGGCCGAGCCTGTGCGACAACCGGTACGACCCCAGCTGTCGCGGGTCATCGGCTCGGAGTGCGGACATATTTCTCGATTATGCCGGGCTTTCGATCAGCCGCGCGTACTCATCAAGGAACGGCAGCACCGCATCCGCGGGCCCGCTGGGCAGCGAGGCCACCGCCTCCTCGATGCCGAGCCCGGCGAAGTAGTCGAGCTTCTCCCTTGTCGGCAGCGTCCCGAACGGGATCACCTTGGCCATCGGCCGGCCCGCCTTCTCGCACGCCTCACGCAACATCGGCAAGGCCGTCTTGATCCCCTTGCCGCCGATCGGCATCCAGCCCTCGGCGTACTCGGCGACCTGGGCGAACAGCTTCGGCCCCGCGGCGCCGCCCACGTACACCGGGGGCCCGTCGAGCGGCTTGGGCCAGGACCAGGACGGCTCGAACCCGTCGAACGACGCCACCTCGTCCCGCCACAGCGCCTGCATGGCGAGCACGTTCCGCCTGGTCACCTCGCGGCGGCGGCCGTACGGGACGCCGTGGTTCTCGATCTCCTCGACGTTCCAGCCGAAGCCGACCCCGACCACGACGCGCCCGCCCGACAGGTGGTCGAGCGTGGCGATGGCCTTGGCGGTCACGATGGGGTCGCGCTGGGCGGCGAGCAGGATGCCCGTGCCGACGCGCAGCCGACGCGTCGCGGCGGCGGCGAAGGAGAGGGCGACGAGCGGGTCGAGCGTGCGCTTGTACTCCTCCGGCAGCTCGTCCTGGCCCGCCGCGGGAGGGGTACGGCGCGAGACCGGGATGTGGGTGTGCTCCGGCACGTAGAGCGAGTCGAAGCCGCGCTCCTCCGCCGCTCTGGCGAGGTCCTGGATCGGCATGGCCAGATCCGTGGCGAACATCGTGAGCCCGAGCCTCATGCGATCCCCTCCTCGGCGAACCAAGCGATTGCTCGGTTAAGATTTCCAGAGTACCTTGCAGAAGACCGTCCCGCGGAAAGAGGTACCCGGTGAAGTTTTCTATCTTCCTGAATCCGCAGATTCCCGGCTCCGGGTACGCGGCCGAGGAGAACGCCAAGGCCAGGCGACCCATCGGGCGCGACACGGAGTCGTACCAGAGGCTGCTGCACGAGGTGCGGGAGATAGCCGTGCACGCCGACCACGTCGGTTTCGACGCGCTGATGATGACCGAGCACCACTTCCATTCGGAGGGCATGGAGTTCTCGGTCAACCCGCTGATGTTCCTCACCGACCTGGCCGCCAGGACCGAACGGATCCTGCTCGCGCCGCTGGGCCTGGTGCTGCCCGCCTGGGACCCGATCAGGGCCGCGGAGGACGTGGCGCTGCTCGACCAGTTCTGCAAGGGACGGCTGCGGCTGGGCGTTGCGCGCGGCTACCAGAACCGGTGGATGAACGTGCTGGGCCAGCGCTGGCACGCGGCCGCCGCGCGTTCGGACGGGTCGGCGTCCGACACGCGGAACTTCGACGTCTTCGGCGAGGTGCTGAAGATCATGAAGATGGCGTGGACGCAGGAGACGCTGCGCTACAAGTCCGACGTGCTGGACTACCAGGTGCCCTATCCGTATGAGGGCATCGAGGGCTGGCCGGCGCTGGAATGGACCCGGACATTCGGCGCGCCGGGCGAGCTCTCCGAGGACGGGAAAGTGCAGGCCGTCTCCGTCTGCCCCAGGCCGTACCAGAACCCCCACCCCGAGCTGTGGCAGCCGTTCACGATCTCGGACCGGTCGGTCATCAGGGCCGCCCAGGAGGACATCCTGCCGTGGATGTTCACCCCCAACCCGGACGACCACGCGGCCAAGGCCAAGCTGTACCAGGAGGAGTCCGCCAAGCAGGGCCGCCACTACAAGCTGGGCGAGCACACCGGCATCCTCAAGATCGTCGGCATCGCGGACACCACCGAGGAGGCCATCAACACCTTCGGCCGCAGCATCCCCAAGGACTTCGCCGCCTTCTTCGGCCCCTTCGGCTACCTGGAGGTGCTGCGGAAGAAGGAGGACGAGAAGCACAAGCCCATCTCCCCGGAGAAGGGCGACGCCAAGCGGATGAACGACGTGGAGATGGCGCTGTTCGGCACCCCGGACGACGTCAAGCGCGGCATCCAGCGGATGCTCGACCGGATGCCCGACCTGGAGTGGTTCGGGCTCTACATGCAGGGGCAACAGGGCGTGCTGCCGCTGGACACGGTCAAACGGAACCTGGAACTGTTCGCCACCAAGGTCATCCCGGAGTTCCAATGAGGTTCTGGCTGGGGGCCTCGTTCGTCGACACCGACCAGTTCGTGGAGCTGGCGCGGGCGGCCGAGCGGTGCGGGTTCGACACGCTGACGTTGTCGGACCACCTGTTCTACGCCGACTTCGCCTCTCCCTACCCGTACTCACGGTCGGGGCGGCCACGCTGGGACGCGCGTACGCACTGGCCGGACGTGTGGGTGACGATCGGCGCCATGGCCGCGGTCACCACGTCGCTCCGCTTCTCCCCGAACGTCTACATCGCGCCCGCCCGCGACCTGTTCACCGTGGCCAAGCAGGTGTCCACGGCCGCGGTGCTGTCGAAGGACCGAGTGACGTTCGGGGTGGGCGTGGGGTGGTGCAAGGAGGAGTTCGCCGGTACGGGGCAGGACTTCCACACGCGGGGGCGGCGCCTGGACGCGATGCTCCCGGCGCTCCGCTCGCTCTGGACCGGTGAGACGGTAGCGCTCGACGGCCTCCCCGAGCTGTCGATCTCCCCCACCCCGGCCCGGCCGATCCCCGTTTACGTGGGCGGCGACAGCGAGGCCGCCCTGCGGCGCGCGGCGCGCCTGGGCGACGGGTGGATCGGGAACCGGATCTACACGGAGGAGCAGCTCGACCCCGTGCTGGACACGCTGCGGCGGCACCTTGCCGAGAACGGCAGGACCGAGCCCTTCGACATCATCGCCCCGCTGGCGGTGCTGCCGGACGCCGACACGTACCGCCGCTTCGCCGCCAAGGGCGTGACCGGGACCATGGCCGCGCCGTGGTGGCTGGCCACCCCCGAGGAGAAGGCCCGGTACGGGGAGGGGACGCTGGAACTCAAGATCGCCACCATGGAGCGCTTCGCCGAGGAGGTCATCGCCAAGCTCTGAGGCACATCATGCTCGCCGCCATCCGCGCCCGCGCCACTCGAACTCCCTAGGCGCCTTCGGCGAGGTTTCCCAGGATCCGTCGCAGCATGTCCGTGACCTGCGCGACCTCCTCCGGCGAGAACCCCGCGAAGACCTGGTGACTGATCCTCCCGAAGATCGGCGGCAGGCTGGGCACCAGCGCCCGCCCCTCATCCGTCAGCTCGATGACGATCGAGCGCCGGTCCTCGGGATGCCGGGCCCGCCGCAGCAGCCCCTTGGCCTCCAGCCGGTCGAGCAGCCTGGTCATCCCGGCCGTGTCCGTACCGAGCCGGCTCTTCAGCAGGCTGGGCGTGCTGTCACCGCGCGACGCGTGCAACAGCAGCGCGGCCTGCTGCGCCGTGAGGCCGAGGGGGGCGAGGCGCCGCTCGGTCTCAGTGTTCAGCTCCCTGCCGACCTGGACGAGCAGCGACCCTCCCCCCAGGACCAGTTCGAACGTCGACTGCGGCGCACGGTTCTCGTTCATCTCCAGAGAATATCCTGCGTAGACACTTGCTGTCGCGACAGCTACAGTCGTGACCATGAATGACACACACGTCTTGATCGTGGGAGGCGGGATCGCTGGATTGTGCCTTGCCCAGGGCCTGCGGCGGGCAGGTCTCGGCGTCACCCTCTTCGAACGCGACCCCTCGGCGGCCCACCGCCCCCAGGGATACCGCATCAGCCTCAAGGAGACCGGCGTATGGGCGCTGCGGGCCTGCCTGCCGGACCACCTGTTCGACCTGGCCGTGGCGACCTCCATCCGCCCGGCCACCCGCATGATCTTCATGGAGACCGATCTGCGGCCCAAGTTCGCCAAGGACATCCCGGAGCAACAGCCCGGCCTGGACGGCCTTGGCGTCAACCGGCTCACGCTCCGCGAGATCCTCATGTCGGGGCTGTCGGATTCCGTCCGTTTCGGCATGGACTATCAGCGGTACGAGCGGCTCGCCGGCGGCCGCGTACGCGCTCACTTCGCGGGCGACCAGAGCGTGGACGGCGATCTGCTCGTGGGGGCGGAGGGCGTCGGCTCGCGGGTCCGGGCGCAGCTGCTGCCCGACGCCGTGGTGGACGAGCTCGGCTGGGGCCTGTACGGCAGGACGTGGATCACCCCCGAGCTGCTGGCCGCCACGCCGCCGGAGCTGGTCGACTCGTTCAACCGGGTCATCGCCCCTGACGGCACCGCCATCTCCATCGCCGCCTGCCGTCCGCTCACCCCCGTACCCGAAGCCGTGGCCCGCCACGCCCCCGGCGCGCGGCTGACGGACATCCCCGGCTACTTCTCGTGGACGCTGAGCGTGCCCGGCCCCCGCCCCGACGACGTGCCACCCACCGCACTGCACCGGCTGGCCATGGACACGGTGCGGGGCTGGCACGAGGGCGTGGGGCGCATCGTGCGCGAGGCGTCGCCGGAGGCTACGTTCGTCCTGCAGACCCACTCGGCGCGGAGCGTGGAGCCGTGGGACGACCCCCTCGTCACGCTGATGGGGGACGCCATCCACAGCATGAGCCCTGGGCGGGGCGAGGGCGCCAACGTGGGGCTCCGGGACGCCCACGTGCTGAGCGACCTGCTCGGTGCGGCCGCGTCCAAGGGGGAACCCCTCGCGGTCGCCAAGGCGGGGTACGAGCGCCGCATGCTCGACTACGCCTTCACCGCCGTCGACGCCTCCCGCGACCACCCATTCGCACCCTTCCGTCCCCCTGCCACCTGACCCACCCTCCGGTCCTTCCTGCCGCCGGGCGGCCGTCCTCCACCACACCGGTGGGGTGCGGGATGCGCGTCTCTCCCTGGCGACGATACGCACGACCTTCCCCAGCGGCGCGCAAAGGACGCCCGGCACGTGGCGGCGCCCCCACCGCACACGTTGCGCCGAACTCCACCGCACGCCAAACCGCCGACCCGGCGCCGGTGAGGTGCGGGACGGGGCGTGCGGCCTTCTCCGGCGGCGCGGAGAGGGCGCTCGGCGAGCGGCGGACGAGAGCGACGCGCAGCGGGCAGCCGACAACGGACGACGAGCACCGGACGGTGGACGGTGGGCGGTGGACGGTTGGCTAAGGACGGTGGCGAGGGAGGGGCGGTGTGGGGTGAGGGCGAGAAGGGGTGGAGATGGGCGATAGCCTCATCCTGTGCTGGAAAAGATCGCAGCCACCCGTTATGTGACCCCGTTGCGGGAGGGCGGGTCGTTGCCGGGCGTCGTCGAGGCGGACGACCTGGGCACGTACGTGGTGAAATTTCGTGAGGCGGGTCAGGGCCGGCGGGTGCTGGTCGCCGAGATCATCGCGGCCGAGCTGGGCCGCCGCCTGGGGCTCAAGATCCCCGACCTCAAGCTCATCGACCTCGACCCCCAGCTGGGCATCAGGGAGCCGGACGAGGAGGTGCAGGACCTGCTCAAAGCCAGCACCGGACTCAACCTGGCGATCGACTTCCTGCCCGGCGCGCTGGGGTTCGAGCCGTTGGCCTGGGTGGCGGATCCGGTGTTCGCGGCGAAGGTGGTGTGGTTCGACGGTCTCATCCACAACATCGACCGCAGCTGGCGCAACCCCAACCTGCTGATCTGGCACCGCGACACCTGGCTGATCGACCACGGGGCGGCGCTCTGGTTCCACCACAACTGGAAGACGGCCGACCCCCAGCGGAAGTTCGACGCCGGTGACCACGTGCTCGCGCCGTACGCCGGTGACGTGCAGGCGGCGGGCGCCGAGCTGGCCGGTAAGATCGACCGGGAGCTGCTGGAGACCGTGACGGCGCTGGTGCCCGACGAGTGGCTGGACGGCGAGCCCGGGTTCGACGGGCCGGAGGCCGTGCGCGAGGCGTACGTCGACCATCTGCTGCAGCGGGCGCACGGCCCACAGGAGTGGCTCGTGCGTTCCGAGGCGGAGGCTCCCAGGACAGGGCCGGGATCCGTGGGCGAGTTCTGGCGGGGAGGCGGCCGGTGACCAGGGACGTCTACGAGTACGCGGTGATCCGCGTGATGCCCAAGGTGGAGCGCGGCGAGCTGATCAACGTCGGCGTGCTGCTCTACTGCCAGCCGCGTGGTTACCTGTGTGCCCGGGTCGAGCTCGACCCGGG
>NZ_JBFAMX010000460.1:0-8367 GCF_040659615.1 Nonomuraea sp. NPDC049784 | reverse complement strand
GCTGCCCGTGTGGCACTTCGAGGCGTGGGGCGCCACCGAGCCGGTCTCTGTACGCGTGCTGCCCGGCCTGCTGGAGTTCATCCGGGCCTGCGCGGCGCGCGGGCTGCGGGTGGCGCTGTCCTCCTGGTTCAGGAAGGACGAGCTCGACATCCGGTCGAGGATCCGGACCGCGGCAGACCTGGCCGGCGTCTGGGACGTCACGCTCTCGGCGATCGAGAGCGCCGGGCTCGCCGACGCCGTCTACTTCGTCGACCTGGTGAACGAGTGGCCGCTCGCGATGTGGGCGCCGTTCCTGTACGGCAACGACCCGGACGCCGCGACCCTGTCGAGAGGCGACGAGGTCGTGCGGAGCTGGACTCGCGAGGCCATCGGCACCCTGCGGGCGGCCCATCCGCAGTACCGCTACACGCTGTCCATCGCCACCGAGACCACCGGCGCGGACGGCGAGGACCTCTCCGAGCTGGACCTGATCGAGCCGCACGTGTGGATGACGCCGCAGGCCACCACCGACTTCTACGCCCAGATCGGATACGACCTCCACAACTCCCAGTTCGACCCGCGCGCCTACGAGCCGCTGTCGGGACCGGCCGAGCGCCTGTACCGGGCGGACCCGCAGCGGTGGGCCGGCAGCCTGACGGACCACATCGGGAAGGTCGCCGAGTGGTCGCGGTCGGCCGGCAAGCCGCTGGTGACCACCGAATGCTGGGGGATCGTCAACTACAAGGACGGCCCCGGCCGCGACTGGGGCTGGGTCAAGGAGCTGTGCGAGGTCGGCGTACGCGCCGCGCTGGCCACCGGCCGCTGGGAAGCGCTGGCCACCAGCAACTTCTGCGGCCCCCAATTCACCGGCATGTGGCGCGACATCGCCTGGCACCGGCGCATGACCGACGCCATCCACGCGGGGGTAACCGAGTTCGCGCCCGTCTCCTGAGAGGAACCGGACACATGACTGCCATCCCCCGTCGAGACCTCCTGCGTGCCGCCGCCCTGCTGGGGGTGGCGAGCCCGCTGGCCACCGCCTGCGGTTCCGGCGGCGAACCGGTCGGCTCCAAGGAGGCCGGGCCGCAGGGCCCGGTCATCGCCTGGATGCACCATGAGGAGGCGAACGACAAGTACTTCAACACCAAGATCGCCGAGTATCAGCGCCAGTTCCCGAAGGTGACGATCAAGCCGCTGTACGTCCCGATCGCCAACCTCGACACCAAGCTCTCCACCGCGTTCACCACGGGCTCGCCGCCGGACCTGATCAAGGTCGGCGCCTGGACCCTCGCCGAGCGGGCCTCGAAGGGGCAGGTCGCCCCGCTGCCGCCGGCGGAGTTCGGGGCGGGCTCCATCGACGAGCTCAAGAGCAAGTTCGACACCAACGCCTTCGCCGCCCTCACCTACAAGGACCAGGTCTACGGGATACCGATCGACTTCAACTCGGTCCACCTGTGGTACCGCCGCGACCGCTTCGAGCAGGCCGGGCTCGACCCCGACAAGCCCCCGGCCACCTGGGAGGAGGTCGAGGAGTTCGGCCGGAAGCTCACCACAGGCTCCCAGGTCGGGCTCCAGTGGCAGCTCGCCGACAACATCTGGGCGATGCTGAACTTCCTCCCGCTGATCAACGGCCTGGGCGGGCGGATCGTCGACGAGGCCTCGGGGCGCGGCGGCCTGAACACCCCGGAGGGCATCCAGGCCCTGGAGTACTACGGCCGTCAGGGCAACCCGAAGCTGAGCGACCCGGTGGGCGCGTTCGGCCTGTTCGCCAAGGGCACCTCGGCCATGCTGGTGTCCGGCCGGTTCACCTCCAGCCTCATCCCGGCGCTCAACGCCAAGGCCAAGCTGGGCGAGACCTTCGACAGCGCCGTCGTGCCCTCGTGGGCGGGCAAGGAGAAGGTGGCCTCCGGCTACTCATGGGGGTGGATGGTCGCCAAGAAGGCGAAAAATCCGTACACGGCCTGGCATTTCGTCAACTGGCTGACCAGCTCCGGCAGCGTCGACCAGCAGCTGGCCACCACCGGCCTGGTCACCCCCACGGCCGGCTGGCAGAAGCTGCCCAGCGCCCGCGACAAGGCCAGCCAGCAGCTCGAGGACCAGCTCGCGTACACCGACTTCGGCCCGGTGCTGCCGCAGTGGACGGAGACCATCAAGGCGCTGCTCGACGCGCTCGAGTCCGTGATCCACAAGCAGCGGCCGGCGAAGGATGCCGCGGTCGCCTTCGACGCCGCGGTGGGGCGGATACTCAAATGACGCGGAAGGGCACCATGTCCGGGATCGAGGCCCGCGCGGGCGCGGGCCTCGCCGCCCCGGCGATCGTGTACTTCGTCCTGTTCTGGGCGCTGCCCGCGCTGGCCGCCCTGTATCTGAGCTTCACCTCGTACGACCTGGCGGGCACCCCGCAGTGGGTGGGCCTCGAGAACTACCGCCAGATGTGGGCGAACGACGAGTTCTGGGCCAGCGTGCGGGTGACCCTGCTCTACACGGTCTTCGCGGTGGGCCCGACGATCGTGATCGCCCTGGTCGTGGCCGTGCCACTGGCCAAGCCTGGCCGGTTGCGGGCTTGGCTGCGCGGCCTGGTCTTCATCCCCGCGGTGATGCCGCTGGTCGGCGCCACGGTGCTGTGGCAGGTCATCTACTCGACCGGCGGTCTCGCCGACACGCTCGTCGGGGCCCGCCCGTGGCTCACCGACTCCGGCTACGCCATCTGGGCGCTGCTCGTGATGGTCATCTGGAAGTACGTCGGCCTCTACGTGATCATCTTCGTGGCCGGGCTGCAGGCCCTGCCCGCCAACGTCTTCGAGGCCGCAGCCATCGACGGCGCTCGCGCGCTGCGTACCTTCTTCCTCGTCACCGTGCCGCTGCTACGCCGCACCTTCACCTTCGTGATCGTGGTGGCCGTCACGGGAGCCATGCAGTCCTTCGTCCCCGCCTACCTGCTGACCAAGGGCGGGCCGGTCAACGCCACCGAGGTGCTGCCCCTCTACCTGTACAACAACGCGTTCGCCTACTCCCGGTTCGGCTACGCGTCGGCGATCGCGATCGTCCTGCTCGTGGTGCTGCTCGTCTTCGCCTTCACCCAGTTCAAGCTGATCAGGAGTGACGAGGAATGAGAATCAGCCGCCCGCTCACCGTCATAGCCCTCCTCGGCTTCGTGGCGCTGATGCTGCTGCCGCTCTACTCCATGATCGTGCTCGCGTCGGCGCCGGACGACAGCGACCTGTCCGGGCTGCGTTTCCACGGTTTCGCGCTGTTCGACAACATCGGCCAGATCATGACCGACGGCCGGTTCCCGCGCTACCTGCTGAACAGCATCCTGATCGCGTCGGCGGTCTCAGTACTCGACGTGGCGATCTCGGCGGCCGCCGGATACGCGCTGGCCCGGCTGCGGTTCCCCGGCCGGGACGCCCTGCTCAATCTGGTGGTCGTCGCGCTGTCCCTCACCCCGGCGGTTGTCATGATCCCGGTGTTCGTGGCGCTCAGCGAGATCGGCTGGCTCAACAGCTACCAGGGCCTGATCGCGCCGTTCGTGGCCAGCGCGCTCGGCGTCTTCCTGGTCCGCCAGTTCGCGCTGGGCATCCCGGCGCAGATGCTGCACGCCGCGCGGGTGGACGGCGCCGGCGAGCTGCGCATCTTCTTCTTCATCGCGGTCCCGCTGCTGCGCCCTGCCCTGCTGACCGTGCTGCTGCTGCAGTTCCTCGCCCAGTGGGACAACCTGATCTGGCCCCTGATCGCGGCCAGCGAGCAGGAGCTGTGGACGCTGCCGCTCGCGCTGTCGTCGTTCGAAGGCGAGCACGGAATCGTCTACCACCTGCAGACCGCTGCCGCGCTGCTGTCGATCCTGCCGCCGCTGGCCCTGTTCGCCGTGCTGCAGCGCTACTACGTCTCGGGCCTCACCCTCGGAGGAATCAAGCGATGACCGACGGCATCCGCATCGAGCGGGTCACCAAGCGTTACGGCAACCAGGTGCTGTTCACCGACATCGACCTGCACGTCCGCGACGGGGAGTTCCTGGTGATCGTCGGCCCGTCCGGCTGCGGGAAGTCCACGCTGATGCGCATCGTGGCCGGGATCGAGCCGGTCAGCGCCGGACGGGTGACGGTCGGCGGCCGTGACGTCACCCACGCCCACCCGGGCGACCGCGGGATCGGCATGGTCTTCCAGGACTACGCCCTTTACCCGCACCTCAGCGTCGAGGGCAACCTGGCGTTCGGGCTTCGGGCCCACCACACGTCGAAGGACGTCATCCGGCAGCGGATCGCCGACACCAGCCGCGTGCTCGGGCTCGCCGACCAGCTCAAGAAGAAGCCGGGGCAGCTCTCCGGCGGCCAGCGCCAGCGGGTCGCACTCGGCCGCGCCATGATCCGGGAGCCGGCCGCCTATCTCATGGACGAGCCGCTGTCCAACCTGGACGCGGCGCTGCGCGTGCAGATGCGTGCCGAGCTGATCGAGTTCCACCGCCGGACCGCGGGCACGGTCCTGTACGTGACCCACGACCAGGTCGAGGCCATGACCATGGGCGACCGGGTCGCGGTGCTCAATGAGGGCGAGTTCGCGCAGATCGGCACCCCGACCGAGATCTACGAACAGCCGGCCACCGTGTTCGTCGCCACGTTCCTCGGCAGCCCGCGGATGAACCTGCTCGACGCCACCGCGCGTGCGGGCGCGGACGGGGCCGAGCTGTCCAGCGGCGACCTGCTCTGGCGGCTGTCACCCGGGGAACTGCCGGACGACCTGCCCGAGTCGGTGCAGATCGGCTTCAGGCCGGAGTCCGTACGTGTGCGTGCCGACGCGGGGTCACCGGCCTTCGAGCTCGACGCGACGGTGTCATACCGGGAGAATCTCGGCAACGAGAGCATCCTGCATCTCCGCGACCGCATGGGACGGCCGATAGTCGCCCGCGTCCCGCCCCGCACCGGACCGCGTGACGGGGAGCGCGCGACCTTCCACGTGCCGCTCACCGATCTCCACCTCTTCGGCCCGGACGGGCGGGCGTGCTGGCACGGCACCCGGCTCGCCACCGGCGGCGAGCCGCTACCGTGGTCGGCATGACCGCTGATGGCGGAAAGAAGCCGTCGCCTGAGAGCATGACCGCGGAAAGTGGTAAGACCACGCCGGCAGCGTTGATCGCCGTCCTGGAGGACCGGATCCTGACCGGCCATTGGGCCGCCGGCGTGCGGCTGCCGTCGGAGCGCGACCTGGCGACCGAGTTCGGGGTCAGTCGCCCGGTCATCAGGGAGGTGCTCCGGACCCTCCAGGAGCGGGGACTGATCGAGGTCTCGCCGCAGCGCGGCAGCTTCGTGCGCCGCTACACGGCGGAGAACCTGATGCGGCCGATGTACCTCGCGGCCCGCGCCGCCGGCGTGACCGCCCGGCAGCTCATGCGGGCGCGCGTCATGCTGGAGACCGAGGCCGCGGGCCTGGCCGCCGTCAACGCCACCAAGCGGGACCGTACCGATCTGCTCCGCGTCCACCAGCTCTTCGCCCGGCCTGGCGACGTGCACGCCAGGGCGCGGGTCGACCTCACCTTCCATGAGACCATCGCCAGGGCCTCAGGCAACCCGGTCATCCACATGATGTTCACCTCGATCCAGGACCTCACCTACGGGCTGATGCTGCGCAGCCTCAGCGACCGCGAGGTGCGGGAGGCCGGCGAGCCCCTGCACACCGTGATCCTGGAGCACATCCTCGACCGCGATCCCGACGGCGCGCGCGAGGCGATGCGACGCCACCTCGGCCTCGCCGAGGAGTTCTACGGGGCCGACATGGACGCCAACCTCGCCGAGGTCATCGAGCACCAGCTCGGCTCGCCCGCGACGCCGTCCGGCGACGACCTCATGGCGGACCTGCGCACGCCCTCATGACGTCGCACGGCCCGCTCATTGGCGCAGCTTGTACCGGATGGGCAGGTGCTTGATGCCGCCGACGAAGGTCGTCGCGGTCCATTCCGGCTGTCCGGCGAGCTCGACGCTGTCGAGGCGGGGCAGCAGCTCGGCGAACAGGGCCCGCAGCTCCATCCGGGCCAGCGCGGCGCCCAGGCAGTAGTGCACGCCGAACCCGAAGGCGAGGTGGCGGTTGGGGTCGCGGCCCACGTCGAAGGCGAACGGGTCGGTGAACACCTCCTCGTCGCGGTTGGCCGAGGGATACGACAGCAGGACCGACTCGCCCTCACCGATCGGCACGCCGTTCAGGGTGGTGTCGGCCGAGGCCGTGCGCATGAACTCCTTGACCGGGGTGACCCAGCGGATCATCTCGTCCACCGCCAGAGGCAGGAGGCCGGGGTTCTCGCGCAGGCGGACGAGCTGGCCGGGGTGCTCGATGAGGGCGTGGAGCCCGCCTGCGACGGTGGAGCTGGTGGTGTCGTGGCCGGCGGTGGCGATGATGACGTAGTAGGAGGTCGTCTCCAGGTCGTCGAGCGGCTTGCCGTCCACCGTGGCGTTGGCGATGGCGGAGGCCAGGTCGTCGGTCGGGTGGGCGCGGCGGGCCGCGGTCAGCTCCTGGAAGTAGGTGAAGAAGTCCATCATCACCGCGAACGAGTCCTCGGGGCTCTCGCCACGCCTGTTCTCCGCGTCCGCGCCGCCGAACAGCTCCTGGGTGAGCTTGAGCATGCGCGGGAAGTCGGACTCGGGCAGGCCGAGCAGCGAGAGGATCACGTACAGCGGGTAGTGCACCGTGACCTGGGTGGCGAAGTCGCACTCGCCACCGTAGCCGGCCATGCGGTCGACGTAGCGGCGCGCGAGGTCCTGGACCCGGCTCTCCAGGGCGCGCATGGCCTTGGGGCGGAACCAGTCGGCGCCGACCGCGCGGACCACCCGATGCTGCGGATCGTCCAGGTGGATCAGGGTCTTCAGCGCGAAACCCTGCGCGGCCTGCTCCCTGGCCAGCCGGTCGAACTCGCTCTTGGCCAGGACCGGGCGCGGCTCGTTGAGCCACAGGGCATTGTCGCGCTCGATCCGCATGACGTCGGCGTGGCGGGTGACGGCGTAGAAGGGGTCGTATCCCGGCGCCCGCACGTGGTGGACCGGGGACTCCCGGCGCAGCAGGGTGAGCGCCTGGTGCAGCCGGGTCTCGTCGGTGTACGAGACGGGATCGGCCAGCATGAGCCCGGCCTGCTCGACGGTCATGTTCATGAGACTCCTGCTCGGGGACGCAGGACGGGCTTGATCGTCGCGCCGCTCGCGGAGTCGCGTTCGGCGTCGTTGATCTCGTCCAGCGGGTAGGTGCGGATCAGCCGGTCGAAGGGGAAGCGGCCGCGCTGCCACAGCCGGATCAACCGGGGGATGAACTCTTGGGGCACGACGTCGCCTTCGAGGATGTAGCGGAGGCTGCGCCCGGCCAGAGCCAGCGGCTCCAGCGTGATGTCGCCGCCTCCGGTGCCGACCAGGCCGCACGTCCCGCGCGGGCTCAGCACTCCGACGGCGGTGCGCACCACGCCGGGCACGCCGGTGGTGTCGAAGGAGTAGTCGACCTCGCCCGTCAAAGCGGCCAGGTCGGGATCCGCGCCGTCGATCGCCCGGGTGGCGCCGAGATCCAGGGCCAGCTCGCGCCGCCCGGCGTGCAGGTCGATCGCGACGATCTCGTCGGCGCCCGCGACCTTGGCCGCCATGACCGCCGCCAGACCCACCGCTCCGGTGCCGAACACCGCGATGCTGGAGCCCGGGCGCACGTTCAGGGCGTTCAGCACCGAGCCCGCCCCCGTCTGCATGCCACAGCCGAGCGGCCCGAGCAGTTCCAGAGGCAGCGAGGGATTGACGGTGACGAGGTTGCGCTCGGTGGCGACGGCGTGCGTGGCGAAGGAGGACTGGCCGAACCAGCGGGCCGCGACCGGCCCGCCGTCGAGGTCGGTGGCCCCGCTCGTCCCGTCGGTCCGCACCCCGCTGAGGTTCCGCGCCATGAACTCGTCGCAGTACGGGGCCGCCCCGGTCAGGCACTGGGCGCACCAGCCGCACGAGTCGTAGCTCATCACGACGTGGTCGCCCGCCTTGACGCGGGTCACCCCCGGCCCGACCGCCTCGACGACGCCCGAGCCCTCGTGCCCGAAGACCATCGGCATCGGCAGCTCCGGCAGCCCCCGGAAGAGCACATCGGTGTGGCACATGCCCACGCCGGCCACGCGGACCAGCACCTCCCCCGGCCCCGGCTCGCCCAGCTGGAGATCTTCGACGGTGAACGGCTTGCCCGGATCACGCAGGATCGCAGCCTCTACGCGCATCTCACTCCTTGGCGGTCGCGGCAGGGTTGTCGCTACGTGTCATATCCGGATTCCTCCGCGACACGCCAGTGCACCGCCACCCGTTCGACACTCTCGGACGCGCGGTACCGGCAGACCGGGCGCGGGTAGAAGCAGTGGCGCCGCAGTCCAGGCAGCGCCGCACCCGCAGCTCGCCC
>NZ_JBFAMX010000459.1:0-8400 GCF_040659615.1 Nonomuraea sp. NPDC049784 | reverse complement strand
TCGGTGAGATCCTCGGCGGCCGGCATCCGCTCGCACACGGCGGCCACCCGTTCGCCGTCAACCACCTTGACAGTGCAGCCGTCCATCGCCAACACGCGCTCATCTGAAGACTCATTCATATGAACAAGGTTAGGGCGTTGCCTGGATGGCGTGTCAAGGGCGCCCGTTTTGCCGGCAGATGCCGCGGAGCGCAGCCGCGAACCGATCGATGTCATCCGCGGAGGTGAACAGAGCGGGCGTGACGCGGACGGCGCCGCCGCCGGTCATGCCCGTCCGGGCGACGGTGAAGATCCGGTGTTCGTTCATCAGGCGGTCGGCGATGGCGGTGTTGTCGGCTTCCGTCGTCTGCCCGCGTAGCCGGAACGCGGTGATGGCGCCGTACATGTCCGGCTCGTCCGGGGTGAGGATCTCGAGGTTCTCGATGTCGCGGAGCTGGTTGACCCAGCGATCCCGCAGGAACCGGAGGCGGGCCTGTTTGACCGCGGCCCCGAGGTTGTCGTGAAAGTCCAGAGCGGCGTCCACGGTGAGGAAGGGGGCCACGTTCATGGTGCCGGAGTGCACGCGGGAGCGGATGTCGGTGGCGGGGTAGGTCTCGTCGGCGTACAGGAGGTCGATGTCGGCCAGGCGGTGGGCGCGGATGTAGAGGAATCCGGCGCCCAGCGGTACGCCCATCCACTTGTGCAGGGAGAAGACCGCGAAGTCGGCGTCGAGGTCGGCGAGCGTGAAATTGAGCTGCCCCCAGGAGTGGGCGGCGTCCACGATCACGTCGACCCCCTGCCGGCGGGCCATGGACACGATCTGGCTGACGGGCGTGACCAGGCCGGTGCGGTTGTTCATGTGGCTGAGCAGGAGCAGCTTGACCTTCGGGTGCTCTCGCAGCGCGCGTTCGTAGGTGTCCAGCACTGCCTGGCGTGTGGCGGGTTCGGGGATGACGATGCGCACGACGTCGACGCCGCGCCGGTCCCGTAGCCAGTTCATGGCGTACTGGCCGCTGTGGTAGTCCAGATCGGCGTACATGACGGCGTCGCCGGGGCACAGGCGGCGGTAGCCGGAGATGAGACCCTGCAGGGCCTCGGTGCCGCCCCGGGTGAGCGCGATCTCGCTCCTCGATGTGCCGAGCAGCCCGGCGATGCGGTCGCGGATCTTGTCGGCTCTGGCCTTGTACGTGGTACGCAGCAGGTGAGAGCTCTGCTCGTTGAGGAGGTCGACATTGCGGTGGTAGGCCCGGCGGACGGGCTCGGGCATGATGCCGTAGTAGCCGTTCTCCAGGTTGAGGAAGCCGGGGCTCACCCGGAACTGACGGGCGACAGTGGCCCAGAAGCGCTCATCGCGGGCCACCTGCTCCGGGGTGGTGCCGCGAGGCGCGAAGAGCACGTCCGCGGTCGCGGGGCCCGCGGCGATCGCGCCGAGCCCGGCGACGACCCGGCGTCTCGACAGGGTCATGAAAAACACCACCTGTAAGTCAGCGGGATGCGCGAACGTCCAGTGTCACCTAAATCGCGGCACGATATGCCCTTCATTTCCTCGTGTCGCAAGATGCGGTTGGATGACCGCCCACAACCGGCATCGTCGTCGACGCGTCTTTCAGGATGAATGGCGGCAGCAGCTTTACCGGAACCTTTGACTTCGCCGGGCGCGTCCGGCGGACTTGCGGGCATTATCACCAGTGATGCTCACGACACGAACGACCCGTTCTCACCGCCCGGCCGACCGGCTGATGGCGCGTGCGGTGCTCGTGCTCGTGCTGCTCATCGGCGTGGTGTTCGCCCATGGCGGCGCGTGCGCGGCCATGGAGATGTCGGAACCGGTCGCCCACGGCGCCCACCTTGAGAACACCGCCGTGAACGACGCGCGATGCCTGCACCGGGAACTGCCGACGCGCCACCGGCACGGCACCGAACAGGACTGCTCGGCGGTCAACCTGGCCGACACGCCCATCTCGGTGGCCACGCCGGCGACCCGGTCAGTCTCCACGGCCCATGCCGTCGCCGAGATCCCGATCCCCCCGGCGCGTGCGTTCCGCCTTGCCGCGCCCTATCTGGAAAATCTCTGCGTGATGCGCATATAGGAGTCACGACATCCGCAGTCGTCCTATATCCACTCGGGTTCGCGGCCGTTTCGCCATGCCCGCGAATTGCGTCATTCACTTTCGGGGATTCATTCCATGTCATCACAAGCTGTTTTCGCGCGCCCGCAAGAGGCGCCGGTCGTCGGTTCTTCGTCGCTTTCCCTGACCGTCGGTAATACGCCGCTGGCGTTCATTTCGGAGCCGTCCGTATCGAGAGGAGGATTCTGGGCCAAGCTGGAAGGCTTCAATCCGGGTGGCATCAAGGACCGTCCCGCTCTGCACATGGTGCGCCGGGCGCGGGCTCTGGGAGATCTCCGGCCGGGCGCCACGATCATCGAGTCGACCAGCGGCACTCTGGGGCTGGGCCTGGCCCTGGCCGGGATCGTCTTCGGCCATCCGGTCGTGCTGGTGGGCGACCCCGGGATGGAGCCGCTCATGTGCCGGCTGCTCACCTCCTACGGGGTACGGCTGGAGATCGTCACCGAGCCGCATCCGGTCGGGGGATGGCAGCAGGCCCGCCGCGAGCGGGTCCAGCGCCTGCTGGCCGAGACTCCCGGCGCCTACTGCCCCGACCAGTACAACAACCCCGACAACGTCGAGGCCTACGCCGGGCTGGCCCACGAGTTGCTGGGCCGGTTGCCGCACATCGACACGCTGGTGTGCTCGGTCGGCACCGGAGGGCACAGCGCCGGGATCTTCGGCGTGCTGCGCCACCACTTCCCCGATCTGAAGCTGGTCGGGGTCGACACCGTCGGCTCGACCATCTTCGGCCAGCCCGCCAGGGCACGGCTGATGCGCGGGCTCGGCTCCAGCATCCATCCCCGCAACGTCGCCTATGACGCCTTCAGCGAGGTGCACTGGGTCAGCCCGGCCGAAGCGGTGTGGGCCTGCCGCTCCCTGGCCGCCCGGCACTACGTCTCCGGAGGCTGGAGCACCGGCGCGGTCACCTTGGTGGCCCGCTGGCTGGCCCGCATCGCCCCCGAACAGACCATCGTCGCCATCTTTCCCGACGGGCCGTGGCGGTACTGGAACACCGTCTTCGACGACGACTACTGCCACGCCCACGGCCTGCTCGGCACGGTCCCGGCCGAGGAGCCGGACCTGCTGCGCGTACCGACCGAGCGGGAGGTGCGCCGCTGGACGCGCTGCGCCACCGTGACAGACCCGCTGGCGGGCACGAGATGAGCGGCGTGCTGCGGGAGTTCCGCTCCTTCGACCGGCCGATCCAGCTCCTGCAGGTCAACCAGGCGGGCATCAACCTCGGCTTCTACATGCTCATGCCCTACCTCGCCCAGCACCTGTCGACCGGCGCCGGCCTGGCGGCCTGGACGATCGGACTGGTCCTCGGCCTGCGGAACATGAGCCAGCAGGGCATGTTCCTGATCGGCGGCACCCTGGCCGACCGGCTCGGCTACAAACCGCTGATCATGCTCGGGTGCGCGCTGCGGACCGTCGGGTTCGCGCTGTTCGGGCTGACCACCTCACTGCCCCTGCTGGTCGTGGCCGCCGTCGTGACGGGTTTCGCGGGAGCGCTGTTCAATCCGGCGGCCCGCGCCTACCTGGCCGTCGCGGCCGGCGAGCGCAAGGTCGCCGCCTTCGCCGTGTTCAACGTGTTCTACCAGGGCGGCATCCTGCTCGGCCCGCTGGTCGGCATCGCCCTGCTGAAAACCGGCTTCACCGCCGTGTGCCTCTCCGCCGCGGCCATCTTCGCGGTGCTGACCGTCCTGCAGGGCCTGTGGCTGCCGGCCCGGCGCGGCCCCGTACAGAAGGAGCAGCCGGTGCTGCGCGACTGGCGGCAGGCGTTCGGGGACCGGGCGTTCGTCTCGTTCGCCACGGCGATGATCGCTTCGTACGCGCTCTCGTACCAGATGTATCTGGCCCTGCCGCTCGAAGTGCAACGCCTCGGCGCCGGCGAGACGGGAGTGATGGCCCTCTATGCCATCTCGGCGCTGCTCGGCATCGCCGGGCAGATGCGCCTGACCGCCTGGTGCTCGGCCCGGTGGACCCGCGGTCAGGCGATCAGCCGCGGCCTGGCGCTCATGGGGATCGCCTTCCTGCCACCCGCCGCGGCCGCGCAGCTGCCGCTCCCGCCGGTGTGGGCGATGGCGCCCGTCGTGGCCTGCACCCTCCTGCTCACCGTCGGCACACTGGTCGCCTTCCCGTTCGAGATGGCCACCATCGCCGACATGGCGGGAGATCGCCTGATCGGCACCTACTACGGGCTGTACAACCTGCTGTCCGGCGTCGGCATCCTGGCCGGGAACCTGCTGTCCGGCGCCCTGCTCGACACGGCCCGCGCCACCGGCCTGGCCGGCCTGCCGTGGCTGCTGCTGGCCGCCACGGGAGCGGCCTCGGCGGCGGCCGTCAGGCGATTGGACCGGCGTCACCGGCTCTCCCCCACCGGCCAGGTAGCCCTCGCCGGCTGACGGGACGCGCCCTGGTGCGGCTCGCACTGACCGCACCAGGGCAGCCCGGGCGTTGCTGCCGTTCGCGCCGGCCACCATCCCGACCACGTCTGCCGTACCGCCCTGACCACCTGGGCGGAGCGTCACAACGAGGAGGGCGTCGAACCGGTGCGGGTCCTTACGGCCGTGTGAGGCCCGGCCGCCGCGCGCCGTACGAACCGGAGTGCGGCGGCGACGGCCCGTGCCCGAGGCGTTTCAGCGGTCGGCATGGCAATCCCCGCTCGCCGCCTCGTCGGGCCGGACCCCGTGGTGGATGGGGCCGTGGGGGTCGGCGCAGTGCTGTACGAGGGGGCGCGGGGCGCCGTCGTTGACGGCGTGGCTGTCGGGCGTGGCGTGGTCGACCTGCAAGGTGGTGTGCACGATGCCATGCCCCTCGTGCAGCAGGTCCTCGACGGCCAGGCGCGCGGCATGGCAGTCAGCTCCCGGGGAGACCAGCACATGCGCCGACAGGGCGGCGTATCCGGAGGTGACCTCCCAGATGTGCAGGTCGTGCACCTCCACCACGGTGTCCAGAGCGGCGATCTGGCGGCCGACCTCGGCGGGGTTCACCTCGGCTGGGGCGGCCTCCATGAACACCCGTCCGGCGTCGCGAACCAGGCCCCAGCCGGCCTTGAGCATCAAGGCGGCGACGACCAGTGCGGCGATGGCGTCGGCGCGGGTCCAGCCGGTCAGCCAGATGACGAGGCCGGCCAGGGTGGTGGCGATGAAGGCGTACAGGTCGTTGAGAATGTGCTGGAAGGCGCCCTCGACGTTGAGGCTGGAACGGTTGGCCTTGGACAGCAGCCAGGTGGCGGCCACGTTGACGGCGATGCCGGCCAGCCCGGTGACCACGACGAACAGGCCCTCGACCGGTGGCGCCTCGACGAGTCTGCGGATGCCCTCGTAGGTGAAGTAGACCGCGAGCAGCAGCAGGGTGATGCCGTTGGCCTGGGCGGAGATGATCTCGGCACGCTTGAGACCGTAGGTGAAGCCGCCGCGGGGCGGGCGGGCCGCTATCCGCATCGCGACCAGCGCCAGCACGATCGCCATCGCGTCGGTGAGCATGTGACCCGCATCGGAGATCAGCGCCAGCGATCCGGCGATCAGGCCGACCACCACCTCGACGGCCATGAACCCGACGATCAGGGCGAGCGCGCCGCCGAGGTAGCGCCGGTCCGCCTCCGCGCTGACGCCATGCCCATGCCCATGCCCGTGACCATGCCCATGCGCATGGTCACCACTGCCTTCGCTGCGTGCCTGGCTCTGGTCGTGCCCGTGTTGATCAGACATGCACTGAGCTCCTTGGACTGGGGTGAATGACGTGTGTGACGGCCAGGTCCGGAAGGTTGCGGACACGGGCGTCGATCAGCGGGTAGTACGCAGGCGCAGCCTCGTTCGGCCTTCACTCATCGAAACATCTGCCTGAGTGTTCATATGTGCATATGGTTCCTACTGAGGCGCGCTAGGTCAAGACCCATGCCCCCAACCGCATGTCCATTACCTCTACACATGAACATCTACTCAGATGTTTAAACTCTCTGTAGTGTGTCAACTACTCTTCGTAGAAGTTGATAACCGTCAGGTGGTCAGGACCTGACCCCCTCTGCACCCGGCCTCCGGACCCGGTGCAGATGCGCACAGGAAGGGACTGCGCATGAGAACTGTCCACGCCACCACCGCCCTACTGGTGATGGCCGCAGCAAGCGGATGGCTGGCACTGTCAAGCCTGCCGGCCGACGCCAGCTCCGTACCAACCGTCCAGCCTCCCGCCGTGTCGTGCCACTACGCCGTCACGAACCTGCAGCCGGGCGAACCGGTCACCGTCCGCTCCGCGCCGGGGCTCACGAAGCGGGTGGTCGGCAACCTGCGAAGCGGTAACCAGACGATCGCCGGCACCTGCGACAACCGGCAGGGCTGGCTGCATGTCACCATGCCCTCCGGCGTGCGCGGCTGGGCGCAAGGGCACCATCTGAGCAAGCTGCCCGGGCAGGGGGTCACGGCCGCGCAACCAGGCACGTCAGCGCGCACGTGCCGCTACACCGTGACGCGGGTGCGCCGCACCAGCTACCTCAACGTCCGCTCCGGCGCCGGGCTGACCCACCACCCGATCGCCAAGCTGCGACCCGGTAAGCACGCGATCACCGGGGGCTGCTCCAGCCGGAGCGGCTGGCTGCACGTCACCACGCCCACCGGCGTCCGCGGCTGGGCCTGGAGCTTCTACCTGCACAGGAGCTCCACCACCGGCGCGACCCCGATCAGGTAACGAGACCGGATGAGCATCTCGCCCCGTCCCCGGCGGCACTCGCCGACCGGGGACGGCATCCCCGATGCACCGCCTCGGCTGATGCGTGCGTGGCGCCGACCCGCTGCGGTGGCCGCATTCACCTTGATTCTCACCGTCGTCCCGGCTGACGCCGTCCGGGCGGAAGGCCGGTGCCATGCACCCAGCTTGATCGCCCACCGCGGGTATCCCCTATCGGGATCGGAGAACACGCTCACCTCGCTGCGCCGGGCGTTGGGTGCCGGCGCCCGGCAGGTGGAGATCGACATCCGCTTCACCAAGGACCACCAGCCGGTGCTCATGCACGACGCCACGCTGGATCGCGCCACGAACGGCAGCGGGTTGGTGGCCACTTCGAGCCTGGCCCGGCTGCGCACAGTGCGTGGCGGCGACGGGCTCGCGCCGCCCACCTTGGCGCAGGCACTGAGCGCGCTGCGCGGCCACGCCGACCTGGTGCTGATCGAGCTGAAGACCGTCCCGGACGAGGCCGACAGCCGAGCCCTTGCCACCGTCTACCGCCGCTATCGGGCCTACCGCTGGGCCGCACTGACTTCGTTCCTGCCCGATGCCCTGACCCGCGTCGTCTCCCTGCCGGTCGCCCAGGGCCTGGTGGCCCGCACCCCGCCCTCTCCTACTCAGGCGCGGCGCTACGCCTTCGTCGCCATCCGCCACGATCAGTTGTCCCGTTCGTGGGTTCGCCGCTACCACGCCGCCGGAGTGCCCGTCTATGCCTGGACCCCCAACACCCCTACCGCCTGGCGACGCCTGGCCGACTACGGCGTCGACCGCGTCATCACCGATCGCACCCTCCAACACTCCACCTGGGCGCGAACCCTATGCGCCCGCTGATCACTCCTCCAACGTTTCGCCTGCCCACCCGCCTGTCCCGAAGGGAAGCACGATGACTGAACAGCACTCCCACCCACACCCTCACCACCATCACGGTGAAGCGGTCTGCGGGAGCGACACTGCCCCCTGCGCCATCGAGCCTGAGGATCAGCCAGCAGCGACGACCGGGACCGAGCTCCCGGACTGCGGCCCCGGGCACTGCCACGACGATCACGGACTCAACGACCAATAGCCCCTCCCTCCGAGGGTCAGCCCGGTGGCCGTTCATCGCCATCGCTCGCCGCAGTAAGGCCACCGGGCACCGCGCCTGCGGCCGGAGCACGACACTCCCCCGCTGACCCGAGCGCCGATGGTGAAAGGTTCGGTGACACCCCGCCATGCATGTAACGCACGAAGAGCACGACCATGGCCTTCATCTCTCGCACAGCCACGCCTCGACCGTGAACGGCCCCGTGTCGTTGCCGGTCCAGGTGAACGGGCACGGCCAGTCCGCCCTGCTGACCGCCGCCACAGTGCACAACCAGGTCTTCAGCGTCGTACGGCTGCGTTCGGGTTACGACCTGGCCGAAGTGGACGACTTCCTGGCCCGCGTGGAGACCACGCTCAGCCGGCTCTGGCAGGACAACGCCCACCTGCGAGAACGTCTGGCGGCCGGCCCGGCCGTGCCACCAGGGAGCGCCGACGAGCTGGCCGCGGCGGAGCAGACCGCGCAAGAAACGATCACGGCCGCACAGCGGGAGGCCCACCAGATCCTCGCC
>NZ_JBFAMX010000458.1:0-8406 GCF_040659615.1 Nonomuraea sp. NPDC049784 | reverse complement strand
CGTCCGGCAGCAGAGTCCAGGCGGCGGCGAGGTCGACGGCCGGATCGCCGGCGAACAGGGCCCGAAGTCGATCACGCCGCAGATGGTGCCGTCCGCGGTGAGGATGTTGGCCGGATGCAGGTCGCCGTGGAGCCATAGCGCCGGGCCGTCCCAGCCGGGCGCGGCGGCGGCGTCGTCCCAGACCGCGCGGACGGCGTCCGGGTCGGGGATGAGCCCCAGCTCGGTGGCCGAGGCGAGCTGCTGGGCGACCCACTCGGAGGAACCGGCCAGCGGCCCTCCGCGGCCCTGGCCGGCGGTGTCCACCTCCTTCGGGGGCGGGTTGGTGAAGAGCGGCCAGGAAGGCGGCCAGGGCGTCGGCCGCCCGTATTCTCCCCCGGTTCAAGGCTTTCAGAGCAGGAGATCCAGGGTTTCGGGCGCTTCCCAGGCCGTCAGACGCCGGTCAGGGTCGGTTTCCTCCTGGGCGCACTGATTGATCAGATCGGCGAGGGCTTTCCGGTCCTGCTCGGGGAGGTCCTGCAGGAGGGCGATCACCGGCTCGAGCACCTCCATCGTGGCCTCGGGCGTGATGGCGTCGTCGTCACTGAGATCCAGCCTGATGACGATCTCCGTGAGGGCTCTGGCAAGGGTGCGTTCGAGCGGGGTCATGATGGGGCTCCTTGGCCGGTCGTTGGGCGTGCGGCGTGTCCGGGACGGCTGCCTTGACGCGATGACGGTCCCGACCAGCCCAGCCCGATCGACTGAGACTTCCGCCCATTCAAGGGTCCGCGCCGTCGCGCGGACGTCTGCGCCGATCCACCCCGCGGTGCTCTTCCGCCGTCTTCCGGTCGTCACTCGGAGGCTAACCCTCCTCGCAGGCCGACCCTGGCGCCAGAGCACCACGGCTGATGCTGCTTCCAGCCTTCCGATGGTCAGTCGCTGCTGGCCGTTCCGATCCTTCTCACGGGCCTTTTCGGTTGCTCAGGCGAAATCAGTTGGCGGGCTTGCCGAACCAGCGCGAGAGGTGGTCGTCCAGGTCCTGCTGATCGTCGCCGATCCAGGCGACGTGGCCGTCGGGGCGTAGCAGGACGCACGGGACATCCAGTTCCGCAGCGGGGTCCGCGAGGTAATCGACCCGGTCTGACCAGCCGCCGACGGTCAGGCGTTCGGTGCGGTCCAGCAGCAGGCCGCGGCCGCGATGCAGCAGACCGTAGAGGTGGCCCTGTTTCACGTCGATGTCGCGCAGGCGGCGGCCGAGCAGGTCGGGGCCTTCGCCGAAGTCGTAGCGGATGCCGATCGCGGTGATCTTCTCGATCAGATAGCGGTTCACCTCGTCGAAGTCCATCAGTTCGGTGAGCAGCCTGCGCACGGCCTGCGGGCCCGGTTCGGCGGACAGCAGTTCCATCTGGGCGCGGGTGTTGTCCAGCACGTCCTCGGCGACCGGATGACGTTCGGCCTGGTAGGTGTCCAGCAGTGTTCCCGGGGCCCAGCCGCGGATCTGTGCGGCCAGTTTCCAGCCGAGGTTGAATGCGTCCTGAACGCCCAGGTTGAGGCCCTGTCCGCCGGTGGGTGGATGGATGTGTGCCGCATCGCCGGCCAGCAGCACCCGCCCGACCCGATAACGTTCGGCCAGCCGGGTGGCATCCCCGAAGCGGGACATCCAGCGCGGGGAGTGCACGCCGAAATCGGTTCCGGCGATGGCGCGCAACTGTTGTTTGAAATCCTCGAGGGTGGGCGGTTCCGCGCGGTCGCTGACTCCCGCGGCGGGGACTACGACGCTATATGCCCCTTCGCCGAAGGGCCTGAGCCAGAATGGCTTAGTGGTCTCGTGGATTTCGGTCACCTTGGCGGCGATCTCTTCCTGCGGCACGCCCACTTTCATCTCGCCCATCAGCGTGTCGGTCCGTGAGGGCTCGCCGGGGAAGCCGACGCCGAGCAGTTTGCGCACCGTACTGCGCGCGCCGTCACAGCCGATGAGGTAGCGCGAACGCAGCTGTTCCCTGTCGGACAGCTCGACGGTCACACCCTCGTCGTCCTGCTCGAAACCGGCGACCGCGCAACCGCGCCGGACCTGCGCACCCAGTTCGATCGCATGCTCTTCGAGCAGCCGTTCGATGACCGGCTGCGGGATGCCCAGCAGATAGGCGTACGCGGAATCCAGGCCCTTGGGCGCGGGTTTGGGGATGGCGGCGAAGAAACCGGCGGCCGGACGCTGTCTTCCGTGTTCGAGAATGCGCTCCAGCAGTCCGCGCATTGCCATCAGCTCGAGACTGCGAATATGCAGACCGACTATGCGGACGAACGACTTGGGCTCGGTTTCCTTCTCCAGAACGAGTACCCGCACATCGTGTAGCCGTAGTTCGGCGGCCAGCATCGCACCGGTCGGCCCGCACCCGGCAATGATCACATCGAAGATGAGGGGCGCGCGATCGGCGCCGGAGGCCTGCGACCAGAGAACTCCGGGGATGTCGCCCACCGTGGAGTCACGCTCGACCCTGTCGTTCGGCGGCGGCTCGGCGGTGAACTGCGGAGAGTGCATAGGTGTTGCCTTTCGGGAGTGCCTTGTTGGCGAGGCGCTCCCGGCGACACCTACGTCAATCGCCCGGCCGTGACGGGAAGGGGGAGCACCCACATCGATACAGCGTTCATGGGTCTCACCTCCTCGGGCGGTGTCACGGTCAACTGGAAGCTACAAGCCCGAGCATCATCCCGTCCAGTCCTTTCCCAGCCACGTGATCACGACTCCGAACGGGCCCGTACGTTGCAGGGCGAATCCAGCGTGGCGGCCCGGCTGGTCCCGGTCACGGTCGACGGTCTGATCCTGGCTGCCCCCGAGGCGGACCGGATCTCGGTAGGTGCTGCCCTGATGAGGTTCGCTCGTGGCCACTACGCGAACTGGTCGTAGGCGAGCTTGACGACCAGCGCGATGACGACGCACAGCAAGACGCCGAGCAAAGCATCCCGCCCGCCCGGACGCGATGATCGAGCGAACAGGACGACGGCGGCCTGGCCGAACTGGCCTGGCCCTGATGGTCACGGTTGCGTGTATTACCGTACGGATCCAGGCGATCACTCTTGGCGATCTTATGTTGCGATCCCGGATCTGGGCGGCTTACCCTGAACCAGGCGTTGATCCACCGCCCAACCTCCTTCAGCCCTCCCGGCGGGGCTGCTCGGTGGAGGCAAAGGGGACTGATCCTCGGATCCTGATCATCTGCTCTTTCACGGGCTCTTCGCCGGGGGACGAGCCCGTGGTCGCCGAGGGTCAGGATGACAGCGAACAAGAACTTCAAGCGGCGCGTACGTGAACGCGCCCGGCGTACCGGGGAGTCCTACACTGCTGCCCTCCTCCACCTCCGGCGCATCGACGCCAAGGAGCACATCGTGCAGTGGCAGCGTTTCGTCAAGCCCGAGTTCGGCTACGCCATCCACGTCCCACAGGGGTGGGACGAGCGGCCGCCCAACCTGAAGAACAGCCCGTGGGAGACCGCCCGGTACGGCGACCGCTCCGATAGACGGCACAGCATCATTGTCTTCCGCCCGGCGTTCCACCGCCCGCAGACGACGGCGACGGAGGCGGCGGAGATGGCCCGGCACTCGCTCGAAGCCGCCGGGTTCTCGGAGTTCGAACTGACGGAGGCCGAGGTCGCGGGCATCACCGGCGCGCGGCTCACCTTCGCCAAACACGACGCGGGACGGATCTGGGCCGTGAGCGAGTACTTCGTCGTACGCGACGACGTGCGGTTCGTGGTGGGATGCGGATCGGCGGTCCCGGAGGAGGACGAGTCCCTCTTCACCGCCATCGCCCGGCAGTTCGAGATCCTGCCTGAGGCCGCGCAGCCCACACCCGCCGAATGAGTCTCCAGCGCCCCACCGCTGGCGGGGCGCTAACGCCGTGCCGTCCCATCCCGATAACGCCACAGCGGCCTTTTGCCGGCCACCCGCGCCCAGGAGACAGCACATGAGCGACGAGGTACGCGTCACGATCGAAGCCGTCCCCCGCGCGGGCCTGACCGCGCAGCAACTGCGCCAAGCGGTGGCCGAGCACCCCGAGGTGCTGGCCGCGCTGGAGGTCGCTGACCCGGCCAGGCTCACCGTGGCCTTCGCGCCCGGCCTGGGCCACGACCCCGGCGAGAACGCGCCGTTCCAGGCCACTGTGTTCGACCCGGTCGGCAACCGCGCCGTCGAGCTGCGCGGCACCCTCGACCGGCCCGAACGCGCCGAGCTGCGGCCCAGCGCCCACCGGCCGCCGCCCAGCCGCGAGGAACTCGTGGCCGCCGCCGCGATCCTGCGCGCCGACCCCCGCTTCCCCACCGGCGAAGACGTGGTCGTCTACCGGCCCATGCCGCCGCTGGCCGACCTGGAAAACCCCGACGGCACCACCGTGCGCCGCCCCACCCTCGGGGTGTACACGCCGGGCGAGCCCACCGGGCTGCGCCACCGCATCGTCGCCGTCGACCTCGCCGGCCGCGCCGTCGACTGGACACCGGCCGGCGTCAACGTGCGCATGCACGCCGACTGCGAGCACAGCGTCCCCGAAGGCGTCGACGCGCTGACCGACCACGGCGGCCCCGACCAGGTGCGGGTACGGGTCCACCGCGGCGCCACCGAGCTGTGGAACCTGCTGGTCGTACGGCCGCGCGCCTCGGCACCGCAGAACCCGGGCGTGGGCGGCGGCGTCGAACTGCGCGAGGTCCGCTACCGCGGCCGGCTCGTGCTGCGCCAGGCCCACGTACCCGTCCTCAACGTCGAATACGAGGAAGGCACCACCTTCCGCGACGACGCCAGCTTCGAAACCCGCTTCAACGCCGTCGGCACCGACCCGGTCGGCTGGGGCTGGCGGTTGTGCGAACGCCCGCCCCGTACCATCCTGGAACGCCCCTCCACCGACGCCGGCAACTTTCAGGGCGTGGCCTTCCACCACGACGGCCAGGAGCTGCGGATCGTCAGCGAGCTGGCCGCCGGCTGGTACCGCTACGCCAGCGACTGGCGCCTGGGCGACAACGGCGACATCAGCCCGCGCTTCGGGTTCGCGGCCACCGCCAACCCCATGACCTGCCTGGTGCACCGCCACCACGCCTACTGGCGGCTCGACTTCGACATCGACGGGGCCGGCAACGACGTCATCGAACAGATCGACGACACCGGCTCCATCATCCCCGAACCCGTGCCGATCATCCGCGAGACCAGCCGCAAACGCCGCCACCCCGCCCTCTACTGGCAGGTACGCGACAAGGCCTCCGGCCGCGGCTACCAGATCCACCCCGGCCCCTTCGACGCGACCGCCGACGCCTACGGCGTATCCGACCTGTGGTTCCTGCGCCACCACCCGCGCGAGCTCGACGACGGCAACCCCGGCCCGCGCGACCGCGCCGCCATCAACCGCTTCCTCAACGGCGAGAGCCTGAACGGCGCCAACGTCGTCGTCTGGTATGCCGGCCACTACTACCACGACCAGGCACACCCCCAGCCGCACCAGGGCGAGCTGATCGGCCCGCGGCTGGTGCTCATCTAACCGCTACTCTTGTCGCCCATGAGTCAGGTGGGAGATGCGACGGCGCGCGCCCTGCTGCGCAGGCTGGCCGTCGAACAGGCCGAATGCAGAGTGCCGTCGCTGACGGCGGCGATCGTGCGCGACGGGCGGCCGGCGTGGTTCGGCGGGCGCGGCCGGGTGGACGGCGCGCCGCCGACCCCCGCCACCCAGTACCGGATCGGATCGATCACCAAGAGCATGGTCGCCGTCGTGGTCATGCGGCTGCGCGACGAGGGCGCGCTACGGCTGTCCGACACGCTGGAGGAGCACCTTCCGGGCACACCGCTGGGCCACCTGACCATCGCCCAGCTGCTGTCGCACACTGCGGGACTGACCGCCGAACCGCCCACCGCCTGGTGGGAGCGCACCCCCGGCGTCCCCGTCGCCGACCTGCTCGAACGCCTGGGGCCCGGCGAGCTCAAGCACCGGCCGGGGCGGCGCTTCCACTACTCCAACGTCGGCTTCGCCCTGCTCGGCGAGCTCGTCGCCCGCGCCCGCGGCACCACCTGGCTCAAGGCGCTGCAGGCCGAGGTGCTCGAGCCCCTCGGCATGAACGACACCACCGCCCGGCCGCGCGCCCCGCATGCCACCGGCTACGCCGTCCACCCGTACGCCGATGTCGTGCTGGCCGAGCCCGAGCACGACGCCGACGCGATGGGGCCGGCCGGGCAGCTGTGGTCGACGCCGCACGACCTGGGGCGGTGGGCGGCGTTCGTCGGCGGCGAGACCGGCGACGTGCTGAGCCCGGACACCCTCGCGGAGATGCGCGAGCCGGCCGGCGTGGACGACGGGGACGCCTGGACCGGCGGCTTCGGGCTCGGCCTGCAGCTGGCCCGGGTCTCGGGGCGGCGCCTGGCGGGCCACAGCGGGTCGATGCCGGGATTCCTGGCTACCGTGTGGGCCGATCCCGCCGACGGAGTCGGGGTGCTGTTCATGGCCAACACCACCTCGGGGATGAGCGGCACGCTGCTGACCGACCTGCTGGACATCCTGCAGGAGTACGAGCCGCGCCTGCCGCACGAATGGCAGCCGCTCGCTGCCGATCCCGATCTGCTGGCGCTGACCGGGCTGTGGCATTGGGGGCCCAAGCCGTACACGCTGCGGCTGCTGCCCGAACGCGGGCTGTCGCTGGAGCCGGTCGGGGGCGGCGGGCGGGCCTCGCGGTTCGTGGCCCAGCCCGACGGGACGTGGCTGGGGCTGGACGGCTACTACGCCGGCGAGACGCTGCGGGTGGCGGCCGACCATCTGGACCTCAACACGTTCATCTTCACCCGCACCCCGTACGAGCCGGGCGCGCCGGTGCCGGGCGGAGTCACCGACTGGCACGCCTGAACGGCGATCACGAACGAGGCAGGTGAACGCCAGGCTGTCATCCGGCCACCTTGTCCAGAAAGGTCGACAGGTTGGCCTGCGTACGGGCGGCCTTCTCCGCCGGGGTGAGGGACTCGTCGATGACTCCGTCCCCTGGTGCCTCCTTCTTCCCGCGTACGTACAAGGAACATGCCAGGTCGGTGCAGAGATACTGCCCGACCGAGTTGCCCTGGCGGCCGGCCTCGCCGGTCCGGCGCGCGGTCATCAGCGCTACGCCGCCACTGGTGTGTGTGGTCAGGCACAGCGAGCACATGCTGCGTGAGGTGAAACCTCGCGACGCGCTGGAGGTCACCCGCAGCGCGATCCCGACGAGGCCGCCATCGCGTTCGGCCACCAGGTAGGCGCGTTCGGGCGCACCTGGATCTCGCCATCCGAGGAAGTCGAGGTCTTCCCAGGGGCTGTCGGTGAAGTCTTTGGGGAGGTTGAGACGCTTGGTCTCTCCTTTGGAGCAGTTGATGAATGACGCGCGGATGTCGCGCTCGGTGACGGGTCTCATGAGCGGGGAGGCTAGCTCTGCTTAAGGGTATTATGCAAATAATTAAAGCCTGTAAGTTGGGGAGAGGGACGGCACATGGCACGCGCGGGGTTGACCGCGGAGCGCCTGACCCGGGCGGCGGCGGACCTGGCCGACGAGATCGGCTTTCAGAACGTGACCGTCTCGGCGCTCGCGCGCGCATTCGGCGTCAAGCCCGCCGCCCTGTACGCTCACGTCAAGGACGCGCAGGACCTGCGGGAAAGAGTGGCTGAGCTGGCCCTGACCGAGCTCGCCGACAGGGCCGGCGCCGCGCTGGCCGGCCGCGCGGGCAAGGACGCGCTGGTGGCCTTCGCCAACACCTACCGGGACTACGCGAAGGAGCATCCGGGCAGGTACGCCGCGATGCAGATCGATCTCGACCCGGAGGCGGCGGCCGCCGGCGCGGCACGCCGCCACGCGGAGATGACCCGGGCGATACTGCGCGGTTATGAACTGCCGGACCCCGACCAGACGGATGCGGTACGGCTGCTGGGCGGCGCACTCCACGGATATGTGTCTCTGGAGACGGCGGGCCTGTTCCACCACCACCCGCGCGACGTGGACACTTCGTGGTCCAGAGCGCTGGACGCACTCGACGTCGTTCTCAGACACTGGCCGCCCGCCTGAGGTCCCGCCAGGGCCGCCTGCCATAATCGCCGCAGCGCCGGCGTACGGCGGAAACGATGGAGGAGCCCTGTGCCGCTGACCTCGCAGCCGCCCCGGGGGTCCGAGTGAGGCCCGTGTACGTGGCCGCCGCCGTCCACGTACCGGCACCGCCGGAACAGGTGTTCGCGCTGGTCACCGACTGGGACCGGCACCGGGAGTGGATGTTCATGACCGATGCCCGGCAGGTGGGCGAGCACGCCGTCGAGGCATACACCGGGGTGCGGCCGTTCGGGTTCCTGGACACGATGACGATCACCCGCTGGGAGCCGCCGTCGCTGGTGCGGGTCGTCCACACCGGCCGTGTGGTGCGCGGCGAGGGCGTCATCCGGGTACGGGCGCAAGACGG
>NZ_JBFAMX010000457.1:0-8469 GCF_040659615.1 Nonomuraea sp. NPDC049784 | reverse complement strand
TTGTAGACGAGGTCCTGCAGGTTCTGGAACACCGCGACGCAGGCCCGCCGCGCCGCGCGGGCGGCGGCGCGGCTCACCGGCCACTCGGGCGCGCCGTCCCTGACGGCCACCAGCACCGGTGAGGGCCGTACGAGGGCGACGCCGAGGATCACTCCAGCTCGCGCCCTTCGGTCTCCGGCAGCGGCACCGCCAGCAGCGCCGTGGCCACCATGAACGCGTTGATGACCAGCATGGTAGCGGTGAACCCGGTCGCGTGGGCCAGCAGCGCGCCCACCGCCGACGGCGCCACCGTGGTGGCCACGAGCTGCGCGGCCGTGGCCCACGAGTAGCCGGTGCCGCGCAGGGCGGTCGGGTAGAACTCGCCGTTCCAGGTGTTCCAGACGCCCCAGGCGCCGAGGCTGAAGAACGACAGCACGAAGTTGCCGAGGTAGAGGCCGGCGGTCGAGGAGGCCGTGGCGAACCAGAGCCCGCCCAGCACCGCCGCCACGACATAGACGAGGAACACCTTCTTGCGCCCGAAGCGGCCAGTCAGCAGCGAGGCGCTCACGTACCCGGGGATCATCATCAGCGCGCTCAGCGCCGCGAACCCGAGCGAGGCCGACAGCGTGAGCCCCTTCTGCTGCAGCAGTGTCGGCAGCCATGTCTGCAGGCCCCAGTAGCCCCAGTTGAAGACGAAGTTCAGCAGCAGCATGACCACGGTGATCCGGGCGAGCCCGCCGCGGAACAGGTCGAGTGGCCGCCCCACCCGCGTGGTCGCCACGGTGAAGGTGGCCTCGGCGTCCGGGCTGCCCAGGGTGCGCAGCACGGCGCGGGCCTCCTCCTGGCGGCCCCGGGCTGCCAGCCAGTACGGCGACTCCGGCACCCAAGCCCTGATCGCGAACGCCCACAGCCCCGCCGCCGCGCTGGCGATCACCACGATGTGCCAGCCCAGATCGCCCAGCGTCACCGAGGCCCCGATCGCGGCCAGCATGCCGATCGGCCATCCGATCGACAGGTAGACCGCCGCCCGCCCGCGCACATGCGTCGGCAGCAGCTCGAGGAAGAACGGGAACGTGATCGTGTAGACGCCGGCCAGCGCCAGTCCCGAGGCCACCCGCAGCGTCACCAGCACCGCGAAGTTGGGCGCGAGCGCCGAGGCGAGCGCGATCACCCCGTACGCCAGCAGCGACCAGAACGCCGTCGGCCTGCGCCCCACGCGGTCGGCCACCGGCCCCCAGACCAGCACTCCGGGGATCATGCCGAACGCGACCGCCGACAGCACGACGCCGACCCCCGCCTCGTCGATCCCGAACGAGCTCCCCAGGTCGCCGGAGACGTAGACGAGGGCGAGCTGCTCCCACGACTCGATGACGAACGCGATGAACAGCGCGAGCGCGATGAGCACGTGCCTGCGGGTGAACGGCATCCGGTCGAACGCCGCGCCGATGGGCATCGTTCGCGAGTCGATGGCGGTCATGGAGCTCCTCGATGGGGGGCGAGCCGAGTGTTGGCCGCACCATAGGACGGTGCCCGTGCGGCAGCCCTGTGCACGCCGCACGGGCGGGCCGCACGATCTGTGCGGTCCGCCCTGCGGCTCAGTCGTGATGGCGTAATAACGGCCCTGGGGGCACCGCCGCGATCGCGTACATCAAGGCTCGATCCACCGCCGCAACATGGTCGTGGCCAGGTCCATGGCCGCCTTGCAGGCGTCCGTGTCGCGCAGCCGGTCGATCATCACGAAGTCGTGCACCATCCCGGCCATCCGCACCGCCGTGACGTCGTTGTCCAGCTCGCGCAGCCGCGCCGCGTACAACTCCCCCTCGTCGCGCAGCACGTCCGCCTCGTCCGTGATGATCAGCGCGGGCGGCATGCCGCGCAGCTCCGCCGAGCGGGCCCGCAGCGGCGAGGCGTGGCTCTCGGACCGCCGGGCCGGGTCGGTGATGTACTGGTCCCAGAACCACTTCATACCGTCGCGGGTGAGGTGGTAGCCGCTGGCGAACTGCTTGTACGACTCGGTGTCGAAGCTCGCGTCCGTGACCGGGTAGAACAGACACTGCCCGCGCAGCAGCACGTCGCAGCGTTCCTTGGCCATCATGGCCAGGACGGTCGACATGTTGCCGCCCACCGAGTCCCCGCACACCGCCATCCGTGACGGGTCCAGGTCCTTCTCCTTGCCGTGCTCCATGACCCACTGGGCGGCGGCGTAGTTCTGCTCGATCTGCGTGGGGTACCTGGCCTCGGGCGCGCGGTCGTACTCGGGGAAGACCACGGCGGCGGCGCAGCGCACGGCCAGCTCGCGCACCAGCCGGTCGTGGGTGTGCGCCGAGCCGAAGACCCATCCCGCGCCGTGGATGTAGAAGATGACCGGCATGGTCCCCGTGGCGCCCCTGGGCTTGACGATCCGCACCGGCACCAGGCCGGTGGGCCCGCCCCGAACCTGGATCCACTCCTCGTCGATCTCCGGCTTGGGCACGCTCGGGTCGGACTGCAGCTTCTCCAGCACCTCGCGGCCCTGCTCGGGCGGCAGCTCATGGATGTACGGGCGCTTGGCGGTGGCGTCGGCGAACTCCTGTGCCGCCTTCTCCAGCACCACTCGCTTGCCGATCATTGTGGTCACGGTGAACCCCCGGTGCATGTACACGCAGAGGGGTTTGTGCCTTTTTGTACCTCCAGACCACCGCCCAAAATCGTCAAATTACCGTCAAGGGGTTCACTCCCGCTTCAGCTCGTGCGCCAGCTCCTCCAGCTCCGCCCCGCCCGCCATGAGCGAGGTCAGCTCCTGCGGAGTGATGTCGGCCTTGCCGTACTCGCCCAGGCTGGCGCCGCGGTTGAGCAGCAGGAACCGGTCCCCCACCGGGTAGGCGTGGTGGGGGTTGTGGGTGATGAAGACGACGCCGAGCCCGCGGTCGCGGGCCCTGGCGATGTAGCGCAGCACGACGCCGGCCTGCTTGACCCCGAGCGCCGAGGTGGGCTCGTCGAGGATGAGGACGCGGGCGCCGAAGTGGACGGCCCTGGCGATGGCCACCGACTGCCGCTCGCCGCCGGACAGCGTGCCGACCGGCTGGTCGACGTCGCGGATGTCGATGCCCATGGCCCGCAGTTCCTCGCGCGCCACGCGACGTGCCTTGGCCACGTCGAAGGCCAGGCCCTTCCTCGGCTCGGAGCCGAGGAAGAAATTGCGCCAGACCGACATGAGCGGGATCATCGCCAGGTCCTGGTAGACGGTGGCGATGCCGCGGTCGAGCGCGTCGCGGGGGCTGGCGAAGCGCACCTCCTGGCCGTCCACCAGGAACGTGCCCGCGTCGTGCTGGTGCACGCCGGCGAGGATCTTGATGAGCGTGGACTTGCCCGCGCCGTTGTCACCGAGCACGCAGGTGACCTGGCCGGCCTGCACGCCCATCGACACGTCGCGCAGCGCCAGCACCGAGCCGAACGTCTTGCCGATGCCCCTGGTCTCGAGAATCAATGCCTCACCTCCTCGGCGTACCGCCTGACCAGGCGGTTGGCCAGCGTCGCCAGCAGCAGCATCGCGCCCAGGAAGAACTTGAACCAGTCGGCGTCCCAGCCCAGGAACACGATGCCCTTGTCGGCCATGCCGAAGATGACCGCGCCGATGGCCGCCCCGATGGCGGAGCCGTACCCGCCGGTGAGCAGGCAGCCGCCGATGACGGCGGCGATGATGTAGATGAACTCCTGCCCGATGCCGATGTTGGCCTGCACTGACGTGTACCGTAGCGCGAGGATCGAGCCGACCAGCCAGGCGGCGAACGCCGTGGTCATGAACAGCGCGATCTTCGTGCGGGCGGCGGGCACGCCGACCGCGCGGGCGGCCTGCTCGTTGCCGCCCACCGCGAAGATCCAGTTTCCGGCCTTTGAACGCATGAGCACCCATGTGGCCACGGCGGTCACCAGGATCCACCACAGGATCGCCACCCGGAACGAGGTCCCGCCGATCTCGACGGTCCCCGCGAAGATCGCGTTCGCGCCCTCGAAGCCCGAGGCCCGGCGCAGGCCGCTGACCTGCACGGTCCCGGTGATGGCCTTGGTGACCCCGAGATTGACGCCCTGGAGCATGAGGAACGTGCCCAGCGTGACGATGAAGCTGGGCAGCCTGGTCCGGGTGACGATCAGGCCGTTGGCGAAGCCGATGCCCAGCGCCACGACCAGCCCGGCGAGCATGGCCACCCACACGTTGAACCCGAAGCGGGTGGCCAGCGTGACGAGGATCAGCCCGCTCGTGCCGGTCAGCACGCCCGCCGACAGGTCGAACTCGCCGCCGATCATCAGCAGCGCGACCGCGACCGCCATGATGCCGAGCGTGGCGGCCGGGTCGAGCCAGTTCGCGATGCCGGCCGGCGACCGGAACACCGGCGACTGCGAGGCGAAGAACACGAACACCACGACCAGGCCGACCACCGCGCCCAGCTCGGGCCTGATCAGCAGACGGCGGGCCAGACCGACCTCGGCGACCCGCTCGTCGGCCGTGATCGTCATCGAGTGCCCGCCTCGGCCAGCTTGGCCACCTGGTCGGCGTTGTCCTTGGTCACGAAGCCCGGCCCGGTGTTGACGGGCAGCCCGCCGCCGACGGTGTTGAGGTTGTTCTTGTACAGGTTGAGGAACGTGATCGGCAGGTAGCCCTGCAGGTACTGCTGCTGGTCCACGGCGAACAGGATCTCCCCATCCTTGATCGCCGACACCACGTCGGCCGACAGGTCGAACGTGGCCAGCTTGGCCTGCGACCCCGAGTCCTTGATGGCGTCCCTGGCGGCGACCGCGATGCCCGGGTTGAGCGCCAGCACGCCGTTGATCTGCTTGTCCGACTGGAGCTTGGCGGTGACCTTGGAGGTGACGTCGGCCAGGTTGCCGATGTCCACCTGCAGCCGCTCGACCGTGCCGCCCAGCGTCTGCTCGGCGCCCTTGCAGCGCTGGTCGAGGCCGACGTTGCCGGCCTCGTGGATGACGCACAGCAGCTTGGTGACGCCGGCCGCCTTGAGCTGCTCGCCCGCGCCGCGCCCGGCCACGTCCTCGGACTGGCCGACGTGCGTGATGGCCCCGAACGCCTTGGACTGGTCGGCGCCCGAGTTGATGGTGACGACCGGGATCTTCGCCGCGACGGCCTTGCCGATGGCCTCCTTCAGCGCGTCGGGGTTGGCCATGGAGACCACGATGCCGTCCACCTTCTCGGAGACGGCCTGGTCGATGAGCTGCGACTGCTTGGCGGGGTCGCCATCGCCCTGGTACGTGACCTTCACGCCGTACTGTTTGCCCGCGGCTTCGGCGCCGTTCTTGACCACGTCCCAGAAGGAGTCGCCTGGGCCTCCGTGGGTGATGACGGCGTAGCTGGCGCTCGCGGGCGACGGACCGGCGGCGGCGGAACTCGCGGGCGCGCTCTGCGCGCTCTGTCCTCCGGAGGAGGAGCAGCCACTCACGGCGAGCGCGCCCAGCAGGGCCAGCACGATCGGGGTACGTCTCATAGGACACCTCCAAGACCAACGGGCTCGCCCTGGTTGTATCCCAATGTCATCTCTTTGTATAGACATGCTGACTTGCTCTTGTAGAACGGAACCGTACGTTCCCTATACTGAGAGCATGACGAGCGCACCCATGAGTGGCCGCAAGGCACAGGCGGCCCGCAACGACGAGTTGATCCTGCAGGCGGCGCGGGCGGTCTTCACCGCCGATCCCGGCGCGCCCATCGCCGCCGTGGCCGAGAAGGCGGGCGTCGGGATCAGCGCACTCTACCGCCGCTATCCCAGCAAGGAGGCGCTGCTGCAGAAGCTGTGCGGCGACGGTCTCAAGCTCTACAGCGAGGTCGCCGAGCGGGCGCTGGCCGACGGCGGCGACCCCTGGGAGGCGTTCGCCGGCTACATGCGCGGCATCGTCGACGCCGACACCAACTCGCTGACGATCAAGCTGGCGGGCACGTTCACGCCGACCGAGGAGCTGGGCCGCGACGCGGTCAGGGCCTCGGAGCTGGCCACCGAGGTCCACCACCGTGCCGTGGCGGCCGGCGTGCTGCGGCCGGACGTGACGGTGGCGGACATCGCGCTGCTGTTCGAGCAGATGGCCTCGATCAAGCTCGGCGGCGAGGAGCGCACCTCTCAGCTGCGCCACCGTTACCTGGCGCTGGTGATGGACTCGCTGCGGGTCCCACCGGCCCACCGGGACCTGCCGGGGCCTGCTCCGGTGGACGAGGAGCTGTCGGTCCGCTGGTACCCGTCCTAGTCCTCGCCGGCCTTCCAGTGGAACAGGTACGACATCACGAAGCCGAGCAGCCCGGTCACGCCGGCCGACACGGTCATCGCCATGCCGAGGGCGGACACGGCGCCGGAGACCAGGCCGGGGTTCCCGATGACGAGGCCGACGGCCTGCGCCAGCACGACGACGACGCCGAGCGCGAGGAAGACCACGAGGCCGATCTTGAACAGGATCATGGTGAGACGCTTCACGACGGGGGCTCCTCTCAGATCGGCAGTGCGCCGGTCGCCACCAGCACGCCGATGACCAGGGTCGGGATGACGAACCAGATGATCAGCCGGCCGAACGTCCTGGCCGGGTCCACCTGGGCGATGCCGCTGGCGATGTAGATCGGCGCGGCCCCGGGCGGGGAGGCGCCCTCGGTGGAGGCGAAGATCATGATGGCGGTGGCCGCGGCGGCGGGGGCGACCCCGGCCGCGGTCAGCGCACTGAAGGCGACCCCGCCGACGGCGGCGATGGTGGCGGTGCCGGTCAGGGGCGCGGCGATGACGACGATCAGCAGGCCCACCAGGATCGCGATGACGACGGCCGGGGCGTCCAGGCTCTTCATGATCGCGGTGAGCTGGTCGACGAGGCCCAGTTCGCCCAGGCTCGCGGCGGCCGCGAAGGCGAAGAACAGCGTGGCGCCGATGATCGCGTACCTGGGGGCCATGTCGCCGAGCAGCTCGCTCCAGGCGCGCCCGGTGCGCGGCAGCCGCTTCCACGCGACGGCGAGGGTGGCCAGCACGGTCAGCACGGGGATCCAGACGACGATGCTGATGTCGCCGGCCGCCTCGCCGACGCGCGACTCCATGAGGGCGGCGCCGAAGTCGAGCGTCATCAGCACGGGGACCAGGATGCCCGCGTACACCAGCAGCGAGGTCCACCCGGCCCGCAGGGCCGCGCGCAGCGGGACGATGTCGGAGGCGTCGGTGGCGGCGATGCGGTGCCGCCGCACCCACACGAACACCACGACGAAGCGGTACGCCACCGTCCACAGTCCGCCGACGAGGGCGGGCACGAAGAGCTGGTCGGCGGTCAGCACGGGAGCGACGGCGGCCGAGCCGAGCAGCAGGAACATCGACGAGCTCGGCGGGATGGAGATGCCGAGCCCGGCGTTGCCCGCCACGAGCGAGGCGGCCAGGTCGGGACGCCAGTTGGACCTGGTCATCCAGGGGATGGTGACCGAGCCGACGGAGGCGGCGATGCCCGACCCGGAGCCCGAAGGGCCGCCGAGGAGGGCGGCGGCGGAGGTGGAGACGTATCCGGGGCCGCCGCGCAGCCGTCCGAAGACGGAGTTGAGCACGGTGACCTGCTCCTGGATGAGGCCCAGCTTGGTGAGCAGGTAGCCCATGAACACGAAGGCCAGGGCGGCGAAGACGACCTCCTCGGCCAGTGCGTCGGAGATCCCGGCCCAGGCGAGGGAGAAGAAGTCGGCGCCGCCGAAGAGGCACACGCCGGCGAAGCCGATGAGCATCGCCTCACCGATGTTGCGTTTCAGTACGCCGTTCCAGACGACGATGATCACGATGTAGGCGAGGAGCGCCCATACGGCGATTCCCATGGCGAAATGACCTCCAATGGGGAAGGGGGTGGGGTGGTTCGGCGTGCTCCGGGCGGCTACGGGCCGGAGGGCCCGTCGCCTGGAAGCCGTTCGCTCGAAGGCAGGTCGTCCGGAGGCGGGTCGGCTAGGTGGTGGGCCAGGGCCAGCGTGCGGCGGGCTCGGGCGACGATGGGGGCATCCACGAAACGCCCGTCGGGCAGGGCGACCGCGCCGGCGCCGGATCGCCCGGCCCGTTCGGCGGCCTCGACGATCTCGGCCGCCCTGGCCGCCTCCTCTTCGGAGGGGCGGAACGCGCGCCTGATCACGGGGATCTGGCGAGGGTGGATCGCGGTCCTGCCGAACAGGCCGAGCGCTCGGCCCGCGAGGCAGGAGGCGAGCAGCCCGGCCTCGTCCTTGACGTTCGGGAAGACGGACATGGGCACCGGCGGCAGGCCCGCCGCGGCGGCGGCGAGGACCACCTGGAGCCTGAGGTGGTCCATGGCCCGCTCGTCGGTGATGGCCAGTTCGGCGGCGAGGTCCTGCTCGCCGAGCGCGACGCCGGCGACCTTCGGGTGCGCCGCGATCTCCCGGGCCGCGACGATCCCGGCCGCCGACTCCAGCAGCGCGTACGCGGGAGCGCCGGTGATCGTGTCGAGCACGGCGGCCGACTCGACCTTGGGCAGCCGTACGGCGTCGGCGAGGTCCCCGAC
>NZ_JBFAMX010000456.1:0-8489 GCF_040659615.1 Nonomuraea sp. NPDC049784 | reverse complement strand
ATCCGGCGCTGGCACCCCGCGCCGGCCAGCTCGGCCTGGCGCTGAACGAGAGGTACGAGAGCCGCGGCCGCGGCCGAGATCGTGACAGCGCCATGGCCGCCTTCCGGCTGGCGGCCGGGGCGAGCTCGGCCGGTACTCTGCGCCGCCTGGTGGACACGCGCATGCTCGCCGGGTACTGCCTGCGTCATGGCAGCCCGGTCGAGGCGTTGGAGCACTACCGCGCCTGTGTGCAGGAGCTGCTGCCGCTGGCCGCCTGGCGCGGCCTCGACCGTACATCCCAGGAGAACCAGCTCAAGCAGATAGGCGGGCTGGCCGGTGAAGCGGCTGCCGCCGCACTGGTCTGCGACTCGCCCAGGGCGGCCGTCCAGCTACTGGAACAGAGCAGGAGTGTGCTGTGGGCCCAGTTGCTTGAAACGAGAAGCGACCGCACCGAACTGCGTGCCCGGCATCCGGAGCTGGCAGCCGAGTTCGACGAGGTGAGCGCCATCCTGGACGACCGCGGCGACCCGCAAGCCGCCGGCTCGCTCCAGCCCGGCGAGCTCGGCCCGCTGGGGCACCTCACCCCGCATCAGGAGGCCGATCGGCGGCGCCACGCCACGGCCCGGTTCAGCGAGTTGCGCGACCGGGTCCGAGAACTGCCCGGCTTCGCGGCGTTCCTGCGGCCCCCCGACTTCGCGACCCTGCTGCGGACCGCCGACCAGGGGCCCGTCGTGATCGTCAACGTGGACCGCCTCCGCTGCGACGCGTTGCTGCTCACCACAGGTGGGCTGCGCGTACTCCCGCTGCCCAGGCTCAGCAAGGACGAGGCCACCCGGCGAGCACACGCCTTCCACCAGGCCCTTGCCGTGGCCTCCCAGGGTCCTGCGGCCTGGATCGCCGCGACACAGACCGTGCTGGCCACCCTGGAGTGGCTGTGGGACGCCGTGACGCAGCCGGTCCTCGACGCGCTCGCACTGCCCGGGGTATCCAGGATCTGGTGGTGCCCGACCGGGCCGCTGGCCACGCTGCCGCTGCACGCCGCCGGCCGGCACCGTCCTGGGGGCACCGCCACGTGGGCCGGCGAGTATGTCGTCTCCTCCTACACGCCCACCCTGCAAGCCCTGCTTCGCGCCAGGAACACGCCTCCTGCGCCGCCGTCCGCCACGACCTTGGTGACGGCGCTGAGCGTCACACCTCGCCCGGACGGCCGTTACCCCGACCTGCCCCATGTCCCCATCGAGGTGCAGGCGATCCGGGACGCCCTGGGGGCACGCGCCGTCGTGCTGGAGGAGGCCGCCGCCACCCGGCGGGCGGTGCTCGACGCCATTCCGGCGCACCCGCGAGTCCACTTCGCCTGCCACGGCGACCAGGATCCCGGCCGGCCTTCGGCGAGTCATCTGGCGCTGCACGACGCCGACCTGACCGTGCTCGATCTGACCACCGTGGGTGTGGACGGCGGCGATCTGGCTTTCCTGTCGGCCTGTGAGACCGCCCAGGGCGACACCGCCCTCACCGACGAGTCGATCCATCTGGCCGCGGCGTTCCACCTGGCCGGCTACCGGCACGTCATCGGCACCCTCTGGACGCTGAACGACGCCACCGCCGCCAAGGTGGCCCAGGACGTGTACGAGGAACTGACCCGAAATGACGCCACAGAACCGGCTCTGGCGTTGCACCGCGCGGTCACGCGCCTACGTTCCGAGTCCGGCAGCCCGATGGCTTGGGCACCCTTTGTCCACATCGGGGCCTGACGGCAATACCGGGTAGCTGTACGCGCGTGGAGCCGGTCGTGGTGGCGGCGATGTCCGCTACCGCATCAAGCGTCGAAGCGGCGGCGAGCGGTCTCGATGTGGCCGAAGTACTGGTGGGTCCAGCCGCAGATGAGATCGACCGTTGCACGCAGGGCTTGGCCCGGCTCGGTGAGGGTGTACTCGACCTGCGGCGGCACGGTGGGGTACACCTTTCGCTCGGCCAGGCCGTTGCGCTCTAGCATGCGCAGGTTCTGGGTGAGCATCTTGTGGCTGATGCCCTCGACCTCGTTGCGCAGCTCGGTGAAGCGGAGGGTGCGCTCACCGAGAGCCTCGATGATCAGCAACGCCCACTTGTTGGCGACATCCGAGAAGATCTCTCGCGCCAGGGAATCCGCGCGCCTCAGGTCCGCTTCGTCGGACGAGCCTGTGAACTGCTTGGTCACCATCACGTTCCCCAGTCACTGAGAAGTGCGTTCTTCCACGTCAGCGAATACTCTCCTATGGTTTCTGAGTAACTGCAAGAGAGCACGGGCGTCTTGGTTCGGCGGACGTGGGCCCCCGGTGCCCAGACACTGAACAGATGCTCTTGACCACTGAGCGCCGAAGTGGCCGGCTACGGCGCTCGGTTGCCTTCGAAGACTGACTAGGAGATCTCGTGGCTGTTTCGCTCATCAACCCTGATAGGCATGTCCGAATCCCGATCTACCACCACGTCGCGGTGGCGACGGGGAGCAGGCAGGTCCACATCGCTGGACAGGTCGCCTGGGACGAGAACGGCGAACTCGTGGCACCGGGCGATCTCGCCGGGCAGGTCGCCCAGGTCTACCGCAACGTCGCCAAGGCGCTCGATGCGGCAGGAGCAACGTTCCACGACGTCGTCCGCTTCACGTGGTACGCCGCAGGCTGGAAGAGAGAGATGTACAACGCCTTCAACGCGGGCATCGAACAGGCGGCCCGCGAGTTCGATATCTCCACGCCGCCGGCTGCGCTGATCGGGGTGGACATCCTTTTTGAGCCCGGCATTCTCATTGAGGCCGAAGTCACCGCAATCATCGATTGAAGACGGTCACGCGGAGGGAGGGCCATCCCGCCACTGTGCCAATGGCCGGCGGGTCTTGTCGATGCCGATGCGCCGTACGGGTGCGTCGGGCGCGACTTTGGCGCGTCCGCAGGCCCAAGGCCCTCCGAGAGGCTCGCAGAGGATCTTCTGGCTGTGCCGCTGGATCTCAGTGGTACGACGTTGAGGGACGAACGGGGACCGGTCCCGGATAAGAGGAACGCGCCTTCACTGACATTTGATGTCAGTGAAGCTCCGGAGACTATGCGCATGCCCGTTCAAATCAACCACCGCTCCACTATGCGACTGCTCATCGCTGCGGCCTTCACAACCGCGCTTGGCAACAATATTCAGCTCATCACCGGAGCGCTGCTGCTGGCCAGGGAACAGCAGAACATGATGGCCGTGGGCTGGTTGTTCATCGCGGTCGCGCTGCCCCAGGCTGTCCTGTCTCCGTACCTGGGACGACTCGCGGACCGCCTGGATCGCCGCATTCTGTGGGTCGCTTGTGACACGGTAAGCGCGATCGTCACCCTCGGCCTGCCGCTGTGGCTGGCCGCGGGCGGTGCGAGCGAGGTCGGCATCTACACCGCGAACTTTGCGCTCGCCCTGGTCAGCGCGATCTTCATTCCGGCGAGCGCGGCGCTGATCAAGGAACGGGTTCCCGCTGGTACGGTCCTGCGCCGTTTCAATGGCCACTACGAGATGGCCACTCAGGCCGGCATGCTGTTGTCCGCGACCGTCGGCGGGCTCGCCCTCCAGGTCTTCGGCGCCGTACCCCTGCTCGTCTTCAACGCGGGCACCTTCGCCGTGTCCGCCCTGTGTGTGGCCGCCACCGGCCGAACCAGGGCTGTCACCGGCCTCGACTCCCAGCCAGTAGACGTCACGGGCACGAACCACCTTCCGCTTCCGATGGGCAGCCTGATCCTTCTGTACGCGCAGGGCAGTGTCGTGGTCACTGTCTTCAACGCGCTCTTGCCCACGTACGTCTTGCTCGAGCTCAATCGCGGCGCGGGCACCTTCGGCGTCATAGACGCTCTGGGCAGTCTCGGCTTCCTTGCCGCCGCTGCCGGGTACCGGCTGTTCGCCCAGCGGTACTCCGATTCGCGCATCGCCGTGGCAGGTTTCCTCGCGTGTAGCCTGCTCATCGTCGTTCAGGGGCAATTGGGTGTCACCGGACTGGTCGTGCTGGTCCCCATCGGTGCGTTCGTCTTCGGCCAGGCCAGGATCTCCTCGCGAAATTTGCTGATGGCCCGGGCCGGTCGTGCGGATGTCGGCCGGGTCTTCGGTCTCGCCAACGGCGGGGGGCTCGCCGCGACCATCACCGTCATGCTGCTCGTGGCTACCGTCACCGATCACACGGGTGTGGGATTCGGTTTCGCCACCCTCGGTGTGTTCGCGCTCCTGTCCACGATCTGGGCACTGGTGCTCCAGCGACGTGCCCTCCGGGTGACCGAAGCAACTGCATCACCAGCCGAGCAGACCGACGGTGACGGCGCCGTGCTCCGGTAGCCCACGGCCGAGACGGACCGGATCCGCCGTCGGCGGGTCCGGTCCGGGGGCAATGCTGACACGCGGCTGCGCCACCGCCTCATTCCTTTGGCCGTAGGAGTGGAGAGACGCTGGTCGTGGGCGCCGGTCACAGCAGGATGCCGGCCAGCTCCTCCAGCAACTCAGCCGTCCGGCGAGCCCGGCCGGTGTCGCCGATGGCGCGGCCGATCACCTGGTCGACGCTGCGGGCTGCGCGGCGGGTGACCGCTTGAAGGACTCCGTCGGCCACTCGGACCCGGGTGCGCCGCCCGTCGCTCGGGTCGGTCTCGGCTTCCACCAGTCCACGCGCTTTGAGGCGCGATACCGACGCGGACACGTGGCTCTGCACAAAGCCTGTCCGCTGGTGGATCTCGCTGATCGAGCTGGCGGGGTGCTTGATCACGTCTTCCAGGACTGCGGCCTCTCCAGGAGTGAGCGACAGGTCGCCGGCCTCGCCGGTGACCTGTGAGGAGAGCTCGATAAGGCGCTTCCCCAACCGGTGCAACTGTCCGCCATCCATACGCGAAGACTACATCGCTGCCGAAATATCGTTAGCGATGTATCGTTAGCGATGAACGAGAGGAGGCGGCGATGGGACCACACGGCTCACTGAAGGGCGTGGCCAAGACGGCGCTGGGGGTGGCGATGGTGAGGGCACGCGAAAGCCTCAGGGACGACCGGCTGTTCAACGACCCGTACGCTCAGAGATTCCTGGACGCTGCGCCCCAGGCCTTCCCCGAGGAGCCCACATCCGCCGAAGACCTTGCGGAACTGGGGCCGCTGGCGTCCTTGGGCGCCGTGTTCGCCTTCCATGGAGTACTTCGCACGCGGTTCTTCGATGACTATCTGCTCACCGCCACGGCCGCCGGTTGCACACAGGGGGTTCTACTCGCCGCCGGGCTCGACACGCGTGCCCTACGGCTTCCGTGGCCGGGCGGTGTGAGGATGTTCGAACTCGACCTCCCCGAGGCGTTCGCCTTCAAGGAGGCGGTACTGGCCGGATGCGATGCGGTGCCGACGTGCGAGCGCAGCGTTCTTCCGGTCGATTTGCGCGATAGCTGGACGGGCGAGCTGGTCGCGGCCGGGTTCGATCACGCCGCTCCGACAGCGTGGCTGGCGGAGGGGCTGCTGGTCTACCTGACGGCCGATGAGGCCGTGCGTCTGCTGACAGCAGTCGGCGAGCTGTCCGCGCCGGGCAGCCGACTAGCCTTCGAGCATGGCGACATCGCAGGCTCCATGCTCCTCGCCCAGGCTCGTGGCATGGCGGCGATGGACCCGTACACATCGCTGTGGAAGGGAGGACTGGGCAAAGACGCTCCCAGCTGGCTCCACCGGCACGGCTGGCAATCCCAGATTCACGATCTTGCCGAACTCGCCGCCTGCTACGGCCGTCCCGCCCCCGGTCCTGCGAGCGGAGGTTTCCTCACCGCCGTTCGTACCCGTCGCTGAGCGGTTGTGGCAGGAGCGGTCATGCGTGCTGGTCGGCGGCGAGGAAGGATGACAGCAGCGGGAGCAGAGCGTGGGGGCGGTCGAGCGGGATGATGTGGCCGCAGTCCTCGATGAAATGGCCGGTGAGGTCGTCGGTGATGGGTCGCAACTGCCGCTCGAGGGCGGTGCCGACGGGGTGGGAGCCGATGGCCATCGTGGGCACGGTGAGCCGGTGAGAGTCGACGGCGTCCTGGATCTGTCGTGCGCTGGTGGGCAGGGCTCGATAGTAGGAGAAGGCACAGCGCAGGGCGTCGGGCTCGGTGTAGGCGCTGACGAAGGCGTCTCGGATCCGGCGTGGCACACCGCGGCCGTGGGTTCCGGTGGTGAGGAACCAGTCGATGTAGTCGGCTTCGTGCCCGGTCAGGACCGTCTCGGCGAGATCTGGAACCGAGTGGAAGCCGAACCACCACGGTGGCCCGTCGGTGAGGAAGTCCTCGGCGCCGGGCAGCCGGCCCAGCAATGACTCCATGAGGACCAGCCGTCGTACGCGGGTGGGCCGTCGCATGGCCAGCAGGAAGGCCGGAGGGGCGCCCGCGTCGATGCCCACGACCGCCGCCGATGGTTCTTCCAACGTGTCGAGGAGTTCTTCGGCGTCGATGGCGAGGGTGCCGGCGTCGTAGCCGTCCGCTGCTTTCGTCGTGCCGCCGAGCCCTCGCAGGTCGGGGGCGATGACACGGTATCGCCCGGCGAGGCCGGTGATGACCTCGGTCCACAGTCGCCAGGTGTGCGGGAAGCCGTGCAGCAGCAGGACGGCGGGCCCGTCCCCGGCGATCGCCACGTTGATCTCGATGCCGTTGGCCGCGACCCGGCGTAGGGAGGTCTCGGGGGTGGAGTGGTGGATGGCGGGTGCAGGGGCGGCGCCAGGCATGATCTCTCCGAAGTCGGTAACCAGTGGTTACCACCAGAGATTAGGTAACCTCCTCTATGAGGCCAAGACGGCACTTTCTCGACAGGTGGTGAGCTGCAGGTGACCTCCTCTCCAGCCGGTACGGCGAAAGGCGTGCGCGGTGACCTCTTCGATCCTGAGTGCCCGACCCGTCGATTGCTGGATCGCATCGGCACGAAATGGACGTCCATGGCGGTCAAGGTCCTCGCGCAGGCATCCCCGCAAGAGGTGCGCTTCGCGGAGCTTCGGCGGCGGATGCCCGGTGTGTCGCAGAAGATGCTGTCCGCCACCCTGCAGAGCCTGACCCGCGACGGCCTGGTTGCCCGTCGCGTCGAGCCGACCGTGCCGCCGCGCGTGCACTACCGGCTCACCGACCTGGGTCTGTCGCTCGAGGTCGCGCTCGCCGCCGTCAGGGCCTGGGCCGAGGAGAACATGGCCGAGATCGACCGCGCCAATGCGATCAGCCAAAGCCAGGCCGACGACGCCGACGCGTAGCTACATATCGTGCGGAACAGCCTCATTTGCTCTTCTTTTCCGTCCACGGCTCGTACGTGCTGTCCCCCGGGAGCACCCAGACCGCTGCATCAGGCCTTGCGATCGTCCGTAGCAGCTTCGCCTTGCCGGTCGCCTTCGAGACCCGGTAGATCGCCACCCCCGTCTTGGTCTTCGATCGGACGATCACGTGTCCCGCCTGGTCGAAGTCCAGGTCGTCGATGTACTGCCCGCGCGGCAACCGCACGGTGACCGTGCCGCTCGCTCGGCCGGTACGCAGGTTGAGCATGCGCAGCTTGCGGTACTTGGGGTACCTGCCGACCGGCACCGCCGTCGTGACGTAGTCATTCGCCAGCGCCGTCGGCCCCAGGCGCGTCTTCAGCCGCAGCCGGGTGCGCAGCCCTCGGTCGAGCAGCGTCAGCCGTTCCCCGTCCAGCAGCAGCCGCTTGCCGTCCGGGCTGAATCCCACGAATCCCCACTGATCCGTCTTTCCTGGAGGCGGCAGCACCTTGCCTTTCCGCAGGTCCGCGAAGACTCCCAGCCCTGGGCCCGAGGTCCCCGTGACCACGTAACTGCCGTCGTCCGACACCCACGGCCACTCCTCGCCGATCGTGTCCGTCGTGTACTGCCGTGACACGACCCTTTCCTTGCTGCTCAGAGTCCGCTCGACGAACCGCCCATCCGATTTCCGGAAATAGAGGAAATGCCGCCCATCCCCACTGACCAGGAACGGCGCCCGGGTACCGGCATTGACCGCGTCATCAGGTGCCTTGGCGAGCGCCTCCGGCACCTCCACCACGTCTCCGTCGGTGAGCACCAGTTCCCAGGTCTGTGTCAGCTGCGCGTACGCGATCGTGGTCGGCGTGGCAGCCGCCGCAGGCTGTGCGATCAGTGTTACGGGGGTCAAGAGAAGTGTCGCCAGAGCCCTACGAAATCTCATGCATCATGAGATGTCAGATGTTCTCAGAATGTTCAGGGTCGTGGTGGGTAGGGCGATCCAGCCCTCCGTGGACGCCACGCCGGACTGCTCCCCCGTCGGTACGGTCACCAGGCCGAGGGCTGATGCGCGTGCGGCGAGTGCGGAGACGACGGCGTCGGTGGCGTCGTCCGAGGCCCGGCAGAGCGGCTCGTACTCGCCGAGGTCCAGCCAGGGCGCCGACTCCAGCAGCCGGTTCACGAGAAGGCCCAGCTCGGTGAGGTTGGCGGCACGCTTGTAGCCCCGGTACGGCAGTCCCCATCGCTTGAGGCAGGCCGCCGGATAGACCTCCACGACGGCCCCGGCGCCGCGCCGGTCGACCGGCCGGCC
>NZ_JBFAMX010000455.1:0-8510 GCF_040659615.1 Nonomuraea sp. NPDC049784 | reverse complement strand
CCCGGCGGCACGGCGACGGGGCCCGCGCCGGGCACGTACGAGCAGGGCATCGAGGACTACAAGGTGCTCAAGACCCGCTGCCCGTCCACCGGCACGGTCGCGGGCACCGCCTACGCGTACTGCGGCGGCCAGTGGTGGAGCTATGACACGCCGAGCACGATCGGCGGCAAGATGAGCTACTCGAAGAGCCAGGGCCTCGGCGGCGCGTTCTTCTGGGAGCTCAGCGGCGACACCACGAACGCCGAGCTGCTCACGGCCATGAAGTCCGGCCTGGGCTGACCCGGACCCGGCGGGCCCCCGCCAAAAGGCAAGGGGCCCGCCGGAAGGCCCGTCAACGGGCGGCGGCGGTGAGCGCGCTCACCTGCTCGGCCGTCAGCCTCACGGTGGAGGCGGCGAGGTTCTCCTCCAGGTGGGCGACCGAGGAGGTGCCGGGAATCGGCATCACCACCGGCGAGCGGGCCAGCAGCCAGGCCAGGCTGACCTGCGCGGGCGTGGCTCCGACGGCCTTGGCGACGTGGTCCACGGGACTGCCGGGCGTTGCCAGCGCGCCCTTGGCGATGGGGCTGTAGGGGATGAACCCGATGCCCTGCTCCTCGCAGTGCTCCAGCACTCCTTCGGAGAACCGGTTGGTGAGGTTGTAGCGGTTCTGCACGGTGACGATCTCGACGATGCGCCGCGACCGCTCCAGCTCCTCGACGCTCACCTCCGACAGTCCGACACTGCCGATCTTGCCTTCCTCCTGGAGCGCCTTGAGCTCACCGAGCTGGTCCTCCAGCGGCACCTCCGGATCGATGCGGTGCAGCTGGAGCAGGTCGATCCGCTCCAGTTTCAGCCGGCGCAGGCTCATCTCGACCTCCTGCCGCAGGTACGCGGGCCGGCCCACGACCACCCACTGCGCGGGCCCCGGCCGCACGAACCCGGCCTTGGTCGCGATCAGGAGCTGCTCAGGGTACGGGTACAGCGCCTCCCGGATGATCTCCTCACTGATGTACGGCCCGTACGAGTCGGCGGTGTCGATGAAGTCGACGCCCAGCTCGACGGCCCGGCGCAGCACCCGGACGGCCTCGTCACGGTCGCGGGGCGGCCCCCAGACCCCTGGCCCGGTGAGGCTCATGGCGCCGAAGCCGAGGCGGTGCACGCTCTTGTCACCAATGGTGAACGTGCCGGTGGATTGGAGCTCAATAGACATGCGCAGCACTCCGTCAAAGTCGAAACTTACTCCCCACCAGCATGACGGACTCCGTGGCGCCGATCGCCTGGCCCTGCCTCCAGGGCAAGAGGACGGCTGTGCCGATCAGCAGGACGAGGAGGCTGCGACGTGTCACCTGCGCTGGTGACCGAAGCGGGCCGGCTTGACGCCGCGGAGCCGCACCTCCGGGTCGGTCATCGCCTGCGGCGGCGCGGGGCGCTCGATGGCCGGCTCGATCGACGGCTCGGACCCCTCGGCCTCCACGATCCGCCGCACGAGCCGCCCCCGGAGCTGTGCCGCCACCTCCACGTGCGACGGGAAACCCGCCAGGTTCACCAGCTCGTGCGGGTCGTTCTCCAGGTCGTACAGCGCCTGCTCGCGGTAGACGGAGGCGGCCGGGTCGTCCCACGGGTGGGCGTCCTCGGCGACGGCGTAGTACTTCCAGCGCGACGTGCGGATGCCGCGTCCCACCTCCGACTCGCTCACCTGGAAGAACACCTCCTCGGGCCACGCCGCCCGCGGATCCCGGACCAGCGGGAGGAGCGAGCGCCCCTGCATCGACTCGGGGACGGGCAGCCCGGCGGCCTCCAGCAGCGTGGGCGGCAGGTCGATGGTGCTGACCGGGCGGGAGATCGCGCCGCCGCCGTCGAAGCCGGGGCCGCGCAGGGCCAGGGGCACGCGGAGCGAGGCGTCGTGGCAGGAGCGCTTGTACTCGCCGTTGCGGGTCTTGAAGTGGTTGCCGTGGTCGGAGGTGTACGCCACGATCGTGTCGTCCAGCAGGTCCATGCTGCGCAGCGCGTCCAGCAGCCGCCCGAGCCCCTCGTCCAGCCGCTTGACCTGCCCCAGGTAGCCGCCCATGTGCTGGTGGGCGGTGCCGCCGAGGGCGGCCAGGTCCGGCGGCATCCAGCGGCCCTGGTAGCGCTCCTCGTAGCCGTCGGGCGCCGGGTAGTTGTCCACCTCGTTCTGGTGGTGCGGCTCCAGGAACGACAGGAACAGGAAGAACGGCTCCTCGTGGTGGTCGGCGACGTACCTGATGGCCGCGTCCACGATGGCGTCGGAGCGGTAGCCGGGCAGCAGCACGGGCTCGTTCGCCTCGTCGTACACGATCGTGCGGTAGGCGTCTGAGGTGTGCTCCAGCGCGTTCGCGGCCAGCCACGACCGGTAGCCGCCACGCTGGTCCTGCGGGACCGGCTCGCTGCCGCCGAGATGCCACTTGCCGATGTAGCCGGTGGCGTAGCCGGCCGCGCCGAAGTGGTGGGCCAGCGTGCGCTCCTCGGGCGGCAGCACGCGGCCGTTGCGATAGACGCCGGTCGTGGTCGGGTAGCGGCCCGTCTGCAGCGCGGCGCGGGCGGGCGCGCACACCGGCTGCGGGGTGAGCGCGACCGTGGCCTGCGTGCCGTGCCTGGCCATCCTGTCGAGATTGGGGGTGAAAGGGCCGACGGTGTCCCACCGCTGCTGGTCGGTGAAGACGACGATCACGTTCGGACGCAAGAAGAGGACTCCTAAGCTATTTGAGGCCGGTCAGCGCGATGCCGCGCACGAAGTATCGCTGGGTGAAGATGAACAGGACGGCGGTGGGGACGAAGAGGATCACCGAGCCCGCGGCCGTGAGGTGCCACAACGTGAAGTACTCCTGGTTGAACAGGGTGAGCCCGACCGGGATGGTGCGCATCTCGGGCGTCGTGGTGGCCACCAGCGGCCAGAGGAACTCGTTCCACTGGAAGACGAACGTGAACAGCCCGAGCACGGCCAGCGCGGGCCGCGTCTGCGGCAGGATGATCCGCCGGTAGATGCCCAGCTCGGAGGCGCCGTCGATGCGGGCCGCGCTGATCAGGTCGTCGGGGATGGGCTGGATGAACTGCCGCATGAGGAAGATCCCGAACGCGTCCATGAGGAACGGCGCGATCAGCCCCTGGTACGTGTTGAGCCACCCCATGTTGGCCATCAGCACGTACAGCGGGATCATCCGCACGAAGAACGGCACCATGAGCGTGGCCAGCAGCGCCACGAACAGGGTGTTGCGCAGCGGGAAGCGGAACTTGGCGAACACGTACCCGACCAGCGGGTCGAAGATCAGGTGCGCCAGCGTGATGGCGCCGGCCACGACGAGGCTGTTGACGATGAAGTTCCCGAACGGAGCGCGGGCGAAGAGCTCGGCGTAGTTCCCCCACTGCGGCGACTCGGGCCAGACCACGGCCTCCGCCGACAGCGTCTCGGCCTCGGTCTGGAGCGACAGCGACAACATGTAGAGGAGCGGCAGCACCGTGACGAGCGAGGCCAGCCCGAGCAGGAGGTAGAGCAGCGTGCGGCGCATCAGTACACGACCTCTCCGCGCCGCCCCGCCCGGAGCTGGACCAGCGTGAACGCCACGATCACGATCAGCAGCAGCACCGACTGCGCCGAGGAGTAGCCGAAGTCCCTGGTGCGGAAGGCCACGTTGAAGATGTGGAAGACGGACAGGTCGGTGGCGTCGCCGGGCCCGCCGCCCGTGATGATGTACGCCTGCCCGAACGCCTGCAGCCCCGAGATCACCGCCATCACCGACACGAACAGCGTCGTGGGCGCCAGCAGCGGCAGCGTGATGCGCCAGAACCGGCGCCACGCGTCCGCCCCGTCGATCTTGGCGGCCTCGTGATACGTCTCGGGGATGCCCTGCAGTCCGGCCAGGAAGAGCACCATGGTGTAGCCCACGCTCTGCCAGAGCGTCACGGCGGCGATGGTGAGCAGCGGCGAGGTGTTGAGCCACTGCTGGGCGGGCAGCCCAGCGGCGAGCAGCGCCCGGTTCAGCACGCCCAGCTCGGGGTCGAGGATGTTGCGCCACAGCAGGCCGACGATCGCCACGGACGTCAGGTACGGCACCAGCAGCAGCACCCGGAACACCACCCGGCCTTTGAGCGGCTGGTCGAGCGCCATCGCCAGGGCCAGCCCGAGCACGATCGAGCCCACGACCACCGCCACCGCGAAGGCCACGGTGACCAGGAACGAGTGCCGCACCGCCGGGTCGTCAAGCGCCTGGGCGTAGTTGCCCAGCCCGGCCCACTGGTCGGCCTGTGGCCCGGTACGCAGGCTGGTGGCCACCACGTTGCCGATCGGCAGATAGAAGAAGGCCGCGAAGAACAGGATGGCGGGGAGGAGGAACAGGTAGGCGGTCCTGGCGTAACGCCCCGCGAGGGTCCGGGGTCTCACCGCAGGAAGCCCTCAGCCGACTTGGTGAACGTCGCGAGCGCCTCGGCGGCCGGCTGGTTCTGGATGAGCACCTGCTGGTACATGACCTTGAGCTGCTCCTCCCACTTGCCGAGCTGCCCGGTGAGCCGCACCTGCTGCGAGGAGTCCTTCGCGTACGGGAGGGCGTCGGCGAAGACCTTGGTGACCTCGTTCGCCTGCACCTCGGGCAGCTTCGTCCACGACACGCGCGGCATCAGCATGCCGGTCTCCTTGGTGGCGGCCTGCTCCACCTCGACGGCGGTGACGCGCTTGATGAAGTCCCACGACAGGTCAGGTCTGGTGGCCTTCGCGGGCACGAACATGCTGACCCCGGCCGCCTGCGTGGCCTGCGTCTTGTGCTTGAGCGGCGGCGCGACGCCCAGCTCGATGTCGGGGCTGGTCTTCCTGATCGGATCGAGGTCCCACGGACCGGTGAGGATCATCGCGGCGCGCTTGGCCGAGAACAGCTTCTGCGGGCCCGAGTAGTCGGTGCTCGACACCGGCACCGGGGCCACCTTGTGCTTGTGGATCAGGTCGGCCTGGAACTGCAGCGCGGCGACCGCGTCCTCGGCCGGCGTCATGACCTTGCCGGTCGCCGGGTCGTAGGGGGTGACGCCGGCCTGCGTCAGCCAGGGCCAGATGTAGGTGTAGTCCTGGTTGAGCGCGACGCCGTACACGCCGTCCTTGGTGAGCTTCTTGGCGGCGGCGAGGAACTCCTCCCAGGTGGTCGGCACCTCTACTCCGGCGTCCCTGAGCATGGCCTTGTTGTAGAAGAGCGTGTTGCAGGTCAGGTGGAGCTGCACGCCGTACACCTTGCCCTGGTACGAGTTGCGCTCGACCGTGACGGGCTGCCAGTCGGAGGGGAAGCCCATCGCCTGGCCGTCGCGGTCGACGTAGTCCTGCAGCGAGCGGGCGTTGCCGGAGACGGCGAACTCCTGCACCCACCCGCCGGGCTCCTCGACCAGGTCGGGCACGGTCCCGGAGGCGAAGTCCGCGAGCAGCCGGGTGCGCAGGTCGGGCCACTGGTACTTCTGCAGGTTGACCTTGACCTTGTTGGCCTGCTCGAACTCGGCGATGACCTTCCGGTAGGCCTGGTAGTCGTGGCCGGCGTTCCAGTAGATGGTGAACGTCCCGGGCGCGGCGGCCTGCGTGGTGGGAGCTCCCGCGCAGGAGGACAGGACGGGCACGGCGGCGGCGGCGCCGGCGAGGCGGAGTAGGTCACGGCGGGAGACAGAGGAGGACATCTCGGGGGTTTCCCTTCTAGGAAGAGCCCCGCCGCAGGAAGGTCCAGGAGCGGACGATCTCACGGGCGGGCGGCGGCTCCTCGGCCTGGAGGCGGTCGAAGAGCAGGCGTACGACGTCGGTGTAGTCGTGCCTGAGCGGGCCGATGGTGCTGAGCTGCGGATTGCTGATGAGACCCTCGTCGATGTTGCCGGCGCCGACGATCGCGACGTCGCCGGGCACGTTCAGCCCGGCGTCCCTGGCGGCCCAGATCGCGCTGATGGCGGCCCGGTCGGAGGCCGCGAAGATCGCATCGGGGCGGTCCGGTGAGCGCAGCAGCTCGGCGGCGGTCTGGTAGGCCTCCACGCGGTCGTCCGCGCCCGAGGTGATGATCCGCTCGGTCACGCCGTGCCGGTCCAGGGCCGTCGTGTAACCGAGCAGCCGTCCGGCGGGCTTCTCCCGGTAGAGCTCGTGACGGTGCGCCATGAACGCGATGCGCCGCCTGCCCTGGGCCAGCAGGTGCTCGACCGCCTCCGCGCACGCCTCCATCTCAGGAGTGCGTACGACGTCGCAGCCCTCCAGCCCGCTCTCGTTGCTCAGCACCACCATCGGCAGCCCGGTGGCGGCGAGCCCGGTGAGCAGGTCGCGGGTGAGGTGGTCGCCGACGACGTTGATCAGCGCGCCGTCGGCGATCCCACCGCGCAGCACGTCGATGGCGGCCTTCGCACGGGCCTCGGAGTAGACGGCGAGCGTCACCACGGAGTAGCCCCGCGCGTCGGCCATCTCGTGCAGGTCGGTGGCCAGGCGCTCGTCGCTCGGCACACCGCCGAGCGAGCTCAGCACCAGGCAGACCCGCTGGGTGCGGCGCTTGCGCAGGCTTCTGGCGGCCTGGTTGGGGGTGTAGCCGAGCTGCCTGGCGGCGTCGAGCACCCGCTGCCTCGTCTCGGCGGCCACGGGGCGGTCCCGGCCGCTGAGCACGTAGGAGACGGTCGCCACTGACACGTTCGCCAGCTCGGCCACTTGTCGCGCTGTTGGTCTCATGTTAGTCGAATAACCTAGCATTCCCTATGGGGATAACGGGAAATTATCTGCCTCTGATGTCGGTGGAGAGGCCGAGAGGGGCGACGGTCCTCACACCTCGGCTTCATGGTGTGTTAATCGTTTAGCACCGTATTCCTCAGGCGCCTGCCAGATCAACCCCGTCGCTTCGGGTTTTCCCTAGGGCGTTCCCGGAGGCGGGCGGCCCCGGACGATCGCTAGCTTGGGTGCCCGTGACGCCTCTTTTGCCGGGCGACCCGGCACAGCTGGGCGAGTACTGGCTGGCGGGCCGGCTGGGCGCGGGCGGGCAGGGTGTCGTGTACGACGCGTACGACGGCGCGGGCCGGCGTGTGGCGATCAAGGTCATCCGCCAGGACTTCCTGGAGCACCTCGGGGCGCGGGCCGACTTCGTCAAGGAAGTGACCGCCGCGCGGAAGGTGGCCGCGTTCTGCACGGCCCGCATCATCGACGCCGAGCTGGACGGGCCCAGGCCGTACATCGTGAGCGAGCACATCGAGGGGCCAAGCCTGCGCGCTGCCGTTGAGCTGCAGGGGCCGTTCGACGCCGACCGGCTGCACCGGCTGGCCGTCGGGGTGGCCACGGCGCTGGCCGCGATCCACGACGCGGACGTCGTGCACCGGGATCTCAAGCCGGGCAACGTGCTGCTCGGGCCCGACGGGCCGCGGGTGATCGACTTCGGGCTGGCCAGGACGGGCGAGATGTCGCAGACCACCGAAGGAGGGTTCGCGGCGGGCACGCCGCCGTACATGGCGCCCGAGCGGCTGGCCGGGCGGCGCGGCGGGACCGCCGTGGACGTGTGGGCGTGGGGCGCGGTGATGCTGTACGCGGCCACCGGGCGGCCACCGTTCTCCGGCGACCTTGCCCTCCTGCGTTACCAGGTGGCCGGCACACGGCCGGACTTCACGGTGCTGAAGGAGCCGCTGCGGCGGCTGGTCGCGGAGGCGATGCAGCTGGACCCGGCGGCCCGCCCCACGGCGCGTTCCCTGCTGCTCGACCTGATCGCCATGCACGACGACTCCACCGGGCTGGTCACCGGGCAAGGCGGACTTTCCGGGTTGCTCAGGAGCGGGAGCCACGCGGCGCGAGAGGTCCGGCCGCCCGCCGGGCCGCCCACACCGTCGCCCGCCGAGGTCGCCGAGGGCGTCTACGACTCACTCAGTCCCGAGGATCAGGCGCTCGTGCCGCCGGCGCTGCTACGTATGGTCCTCTCGGACGAGCGCGCCGAGACCGCGCTGCGGGAGACCACGACCCGGCATCTCATCGAGGAGGCGCGGGACCCGGCAGGTGTGGAACGGGTACTGCGCGCGTTCACCGACATGGGCCTGCTCGTCCGCAAGGGCGAGTCGATCACGCTGGCCGCGGCGGCGCTGCTGCGGGCCTGGCCGCGCCTCCAGGGCTGGGTGGAGTCGGACCGGGAGGGGCTGGCCGTCCACCACGCGCTGAACCGGGCCGCCACCACGTGGAACACGAACGGCCGCCCGCCCGACGACCTCTACCGGGGCACGATCCTGAACGAGAGCGTCGAGTGGGCCTCGAACCGGCGCGCGCTGCTCCGGCCGGACCGGCTCGAGCAGGCGTTCCTGGACGCGTCCCAGGAACGTACCCGTGACCTGGCCAGGCGGCGCAGGCGCGTCAGGGGCACGATCGCCGCGCTGGTCGCGGTGCTGCTGGCGGCGGTGGGCGTCGTGGTCTCGCAGAACGTGCTGGGCACGCGCCAGCGGGACACGTCGGTCGCCAGGCAGGTGGCCGCGCTGGCGAACAGGACGCGGGCCAGGGACCCGCTGACGGCGCTGCTGCTGAGCGTGGCCGCGTGGCGGATCGCGCCCGTGACGGAGGC
>NZ_JBFAMX010000454.1:0-8556 GCF_040659615.1 Nonomuraea sp. NPDC049784 | reverse complement strand
GTGGGCGGCGGCCCCCTGGCTCCCGCCCTTCCATGGGTATGGGTGGGGCGGGGAGACCGCGCACCTGCTGCGGTGGGCTGCGCGGGTGCGCGGTGAGGTTCAGGATCGGTATCCCAGCGGGTGGTGCCGTGCCGCCGCCGGGGTTGCGGGCCGGGAAGCGCCGGCCTCAGGAACGGCCGGGCCAGAACCGTGTGGTCGGCCGTCGCTCTGCGGGTGAGAACCGCGGGTGTTACCGCGGGGGCGAGGCGTCCGGGTTGAGGCGGGCGATCAGAAGCGTCATCTCTGCTGGAAGATTCGGTTTGGCCTCGGCGGCAGGCAGGATGAATCCGGCATCAGTGAGCAGCCTGCTCAGGTGGAGCCGGGTGCGCTCCTGACCTCCGACGGTGAGCGTCATCATGATCATGTCGAGTGCGTGGCTGGGGTGTAGCTGAGCCTCGTCCGCTTGAGGGTCTTCGGGGAGCAGGTGTTCCATCAGGAACAGTTCGGCCTCGGGTCCGCTCTCACCCATCGCCGAGGCGAGCCTTTGCAAAAGGGCTGCGCACTGGTCGTCGCCGTAGTTGTGGATGACGCGGGAGAGCAGGTAGACCGCCTGCGGGCGAGCGGGAACGTTCTGGAACATATCGCCGTTGACGATCTCATACCGGCCGGTGAGGTCGGGATAGGCGGTGGTCAGGTGGTCGCGGGCTTCGTCCGCGACCCGGTCGAGTTCGACCAGCACGCCGCGCAGATGCGAATGGTTGCGCAGGATCTCGGCGAGCAGAGTGCCTCGGCCGCCGCCGACGTCGACCTGGGGCGCCGGCCCCCGCCGATCATCACGGAGTCGGAGTTCCTGGCCCGCCGCGAATCCGTCGACCGGATGATGGTGGTGCGCCGCCAGGGCGACCGCACGCAGATCGCGGTCCTCGAGGACGGTGTCCTCGTCGAGCACTACGTCAACCGCGAGGCCAGCCAGTCCTACGTCGGCAACGTCTACCTCGGCAAGGTCCAGAACGTGCTGCCCTCGATGGAGGCGGCGTTCGTGGACATCGGCAAGGGCAGGAACGCCGTCCTGTACGCCGGCGAGGTGAATTTCGACACCGCCGGGCTGGAGGGCCAGCCCAAACGCATCGAGTCGGCGCTGAAGTCGGGCCAGTCGGTGCTCGTGCAGGTCACGAAGGACCCGATCGGCCACAAGGGCGCCCGGCTCACGTCGCAGATCAGCCTGCCCGGGCGTTACCTCGTCTACGTGCCCGACGGGTCGATGACCGGCATCAGCCGCAAGCTGCCCGACAAGGAGCGCACGCGGCTCAAGAGCATCCTGAAGAAGGTCATGCCGGAGAACGCCGGCGTGATCGTGCGTACCGCCGCAGAGGGCGCGTCCGAGGATGAGCTGGCCCGTGACGTGGCCCGGCTGTCCGCCCAGTGGGAGAACATCCAGAAGAAGGCCAAGTCGGCGAGCCCGCCCGAGCTGCTGTCCGCCGAGCCCGACCTGACGATCAGGGTCGTGCGCGACGTCTTCAACGAGGACTTCACCTCGCTGGTCGTGCAGGGCGACGATGCCTGGGACACGGTGGACGATTACGTCAAGTACGTCGCGCCGCACCTGGGCGAGCGCCTGTCGAAGTGGGACGGCGATCAGGGCGACGTGTTCGAGTCGTACCGGATCGACGAGCAGCTCGGCAAGGCGCTCGATCGCAAGGTGTGGCTGCCCAGCGGCGGCTCGCTGGTGATCGACCGTACGGAGGCCATGACCGTCGTCGACGTCAACACCGGCAAGTTCACCGGCCAGGGCGGCAACCTCGAGGAGACCGTCACCAGGAACAACCTCGAGGCGGCCGAGGAGATCGTGCGCCAGCTCAGGCTGCGTGACATCGGCGGCATCATCGTCATCGACTTCATCGACATGGTGCTGGAGTCCAACCGCGACCTGGTGCTGCGGCGGCTGCTGGAGTGCCTGGCCCGTGACAGGACCAAGCACCAGGTGGCCGAGGTGACCTCGCTGGGCCTGGTCCAGATGACGCGTAAGCGGGTCGGACAGGGGCTGCTGGAGGCGTTCTCGACGCCGTGCGAGTGCTGCAACGGCCGTGGCCTGCTCGTCTCCACGGAGCCGGTCGAGGCCAAGCCGGAGCCGCGCGGCACGCAGGGGAAGATGGCCATCGAGAAGGCGGTCTCCGACAAGGTTTCCGCGGCCAAGGACACCGCGGGCCGTGATACGGTGACCGGTGCGCTTGAAGACGTCCCGGCTGAGGACGACCAGGCCAGCCAGACTTCCGGCAGAGGGCGGCGACGCTCACGCCGAGCCAAGTCCACCGAGTAACTCTCGGCGGGCTTCCGACGTTCCGTCCGGTTCGCCTAGGGACCACTGTTCCGGTACCCTAGACAATCGGTGCGTCAGGTGACGTGCCCTGTTGGCGCGCTTACTCGGTTCGTCGGTTTGGGACAGGCCGAATGACAGGCGCAGCATTCGGCGGTCACCTCTCGATGAGGTGGCCGATGTACGAGACAACAGTGAGTCAGTAGAAGGGTTCCGCGGTGTACGCGATCGTTCGTTGCGGCGGCAGGCAGCAGAAGGTCTCCGTCGGTGACGTCCTCGAGGTGGACAAGGTCGCCGGCGAGGTCGGCTCTTCGGTTTCGCTGCCGACGGTGCTCGTCGTCAACGACGGCGACGTGACCACCGAGGCGGGTAAGTTCACGGTCAGCGCCGAGATCCTCGGCGAGACCAAGGGCCCGAAGATCCGCATTCTCAAGTACAAGAACAAGACCGGTTACAAGAAGCGCCAGGGTCACCGCCAGCGGTACACCCAGGTGAAGATCACCGGTATCGAGCAGGCCTGAACGGGAGTTTGAGAGATGGCACACAAGAAGGGCGCGTCGTCCACCCGGAACGGCCGTGACTCCAACGCCCAGCGCCTGGGCGTCAAGCGCTTCGGCGGCCAGCTGGTCAACGCGGGCGAGATCATCGTCCGGCAGCGGGGCACCCACTTCCACCCCGGCGACAACGTGGGGCGTGGCGGCGACGACACGCTGTTCGCGCTGGCGGCCGGGCACGTGCAGTTCGGTGTCAAGCGTGGCCGGCGGGCCGTGAGCATCGTTCCCGTCGCGGAGTAGGTTCTCTCCTCTCCGTTTGACCCTGGGTTTGTTGCTTTAGGGGTGGATCGCGGTGTCGATCCACCCCTTTGTTTTTGGCTGGGCGCCGCTGATGTGCGCTGTACGGCTCGCCACGCGGCGCATGTGTTGGGATGAGAGGCCCCTGCGAAGGGGATGGAGGAGTGCGGGATGCCGGACTTTGTGGACCAGGTGGTCCTTCATATCAGTGCCGGTGACGGGGGGAACGGATGCGCCTCCATCCACCGGGAGAAGTTCAAGCCGCTCGGGGGCCCCGACGGCGGGGACGGCGGGCGGGGCGGTGATGTCGTTCTCGAGGTCGACCCCAACACGGCGACGCTGCTCGAATACCACCGCCGGCCGCATCGCAAGGCCGACAACGGCAAGCAGGGGCAGGGCTCGAACAGGGACGGGGCCAACGGGGCGGATGTGATCCTGCCCGTGCCCAACGGGACCGTGGTGAAGGACGCCTCCACAGGTGAGGTGCTGGTCGATCTGGTTGGTGCCGGCACGCGGTACGTGATCGCCGAGGGTGGGCACGGCGGGCTGGGCAACGCGGCGCTGGCCACGACCAAGCGCAAGGCTCCCGGGTTCGCGCTGCTCGGGGAGCCCGGGGCGTCGCTGGACGTCATGCTGGAGCTCAAGAGTGTCGCGGACGTGGCGCTGGTCGGGTTCCCGAGCGCCGGTAAGTCATCGCTGATCGCCGCGTTGAGCGCGGCCAAGCCCAAGATCGCGGATTACCCCTTCACCACTCTGATCCCCAACCTGGGGGTGGTGACCGCTGGGGAGACCGTGTTCACCGTCGCCGACGTGCCCGGGTTGATTCCCGGGGCCTCGCAGGGCAAGGGCCTCGGGCACGAGTTCCTGCGGCACGTCGAGCGGTGCGACATGCTCGTGCACGTCATCGACTGCGCCACCATGGAGCCGGGCCGGGATCCGATCACGGACTACGAGGTGATCGAGGCCGAGCTGCAGGCGTACGGGAAGCTCGAGGACCGGCCGCGGCTGGTCGTGCTGAACAAGGCCGACGTGCCCGACGCCCGGGAGCTGGCCGAGCTGGTCGCGCCCGAGTTCGAGGCACGGGGGCTGCGGGTGTTCACGATTTCGGCCGCCACGCACGAAGGGCTGCGGGACCTCACGTACGCCATGGGCGAGTGGGTCGCGGCGGCCCGGGCCAACAAGCCGGTCGAGGAGCCCACCAGGCTGGTCATCAGGCCCAAGCAGCTCGGCGACGCCGGGTTCCGGGTGCGCCGGGTCAACGAGAACCTGTTCCAGATCACCGGCGAGAAGCCGGAGCGGTGGATCAGGCAGACCGACTTCAGCAACGACGAGGCCGTGGGCTACCTCGCCGACCGGCTCGAACGGCTCGGTGTGGAGGCGGAGCTGGCCAAGGCCGGGGCCACCGCCGGCGCCGAGGTGGTCATCGGGCCGATGGAGGGCGGCTACGTCTTCGACTGGCAGCCCACGCTCAATGCCGAGTCCGTACGGCAGGGCCCGAGAGGGTCCGACAACCGCTTCTGACTCCCGTGTCACGGGTGGAGAGCCCGCCTGAGGAGGTCGCCGCCGCCATGCGCAAGGCCGCCGGGAGCGCCGCCCTGGCGGCCAAGGGGCTCTTGGGCCTCGGATAGGCTGCGAAACGTGCGGGAACAGATCAGCTCAGCGTCGAAGGTCGTTGTCAAGGTCGGCTCCTCCTCGCTCACCACCCCCCAGGGCATGATCGACGTCGATCGTGTCGACGCCCTCGTGGACGTGCTGGCGGCGCGGCGCCGTACCGGGACGCAGATCGTCCTGGTCTCCTCCGGGGCGATCGCGGCGGGCCTCGGCCCGCTCGGGCTGACCGCGCGACCGCGTGACCTGGCCACCCAGCAGGCGGCCGCGTCCGTCGGGCAGGGCGTGCTCGTCGCCCGCTACACCTCCTCCTTCGCCCGCTACTCCCTGCGCGTGGGGCAGGTGCTGCTGACCGCCGACGACATGATGCGGCGCGCCCACCACGCCAACGCCCAGCGCACGCTCACGCGGCTGCTCGAGCTGGGCATCGTGCCCATCGTCAACGAGAACGACACCGTGGCCACCGACGAGATCCGCTTCGGCGACAACGACCGGCTGGCGGCGCTGGTGTCGCACCTCATCCACGCGGACGCGCTCGTGCTGCTGTCAGACGTGGACGCGCTCTACGACGGCCCGCCCAGCCGCAGCGGCACCCAGCGCCTAGCGGAGATCCGCGGGCCCCAAGACCTGGTCGGTGTCGAGCTGGGGAAGAACGGCGCGGCGGTCGGCACCGGCGGCATGGTGACGAAGGTGCAGGCCGCCAGGATCGCCACGGGGGCGGGGGTTCCCGTGGTGCTGACCGCGGCCGCTCACGCGGCCCAGGCGCTCAGCGGAGCCGACGTCGGCACCTACTTCCACCCAGGCGGCCGCCACCCCGGCACGCGCCTGCTGTGGCTCGCGCACGCCACCACCGGGCGTGGCCGCCTGCACCTCGACCAGGGGGCGGTGGAGGCCATCGTGGGGCGGCGCAAGTCGCTGCTGCCCGCCGGGGTGACGTCGGTGGAGGGCGAGTTCGCGGCGGGCGACCCGGTGGACCTGTGCGGGCCTCAAGGGCTCGTGGTGGCCCGCGGCCTGGTCAACTTCGACGCCATCGAGATCCCCGGCCTGCTCGGCCGCTCCACCAGGGAGCTGGCGAGCGCCCTCGGTCCGGAATATGAACGTGAACTGATCCACCGTGACGACATCGTCATACTGGAAGCTCACAACTAGCCCAACGGCTTTGGTTGAGTAATAACGGAGCGTAGCCATGAGTACAGAGTTCCTGAAGGTCGCCCACGCGGCACGAGAGGCCGCCGCCGAGCTGGCCCCGCTGCCGCGGGCGCCTAAGGACCGGGCGCTACGTGCCGTCGCCGACGCCCTGGTCGCGCACGCGGCGGAGATCGTCGAGGCCAACGCCAAGGACGTCGAGCAGGCCAGGGCGCAGGGCACGTCCGAGGCGATGATCGACCGGCTGCGGCTCGACGAGGCCAGGGTCGCCGCCATAGCCGAGGCCGTCCGCGAGGTCGCCGACCTGCCCGACCCGATCGGCGAGGTCGTACGCGGCACCACCCTGCCCAACGGGCTCGAGCTGCGCCAGCTCAGGGTGCCGCTCGGCGTCATCGGCATCATCTACGAGGGCCGGCCCAACGTCACCGTCGACGCCGCCGCGCTCTGCCTCAAGAGCGGCAACGCGGCGCTGCTCAGGGGCTCCTCCAGCGCCTACTCCTCCAACACGGCCCTGGTGAAGGTCATGCAGGACGCGCTGGAAGGCACCGAGGTGCCCGCGGGAGCCGTCCAGCTCGTGCCGGGGCAGACCCGCGACTCGGTCAAGGAGCTCATGCGGGCCCGTGGCCTGGTGGACGTCCTGATCCCGCGCGGCGGCGCGTCGCTGATCAACTCGGTGGTCGAGGAGTCGACGGTGCCGGTCATCGAGACGGGCGTCGGAAACTGCCACGTCTACGTCGACGCCGAGGCCGACCTCGACCTGGCCGTGCAGATCCTGGTCAACGCCAAGGCGCAGCGGCCGTCGGTGTGCAACTCGGCCGAGACGTTCCTCGTGCACGAGGGCGTCGCCGACGCGTTCGTGCCGCGGGCGCTGTCGGCGCTCGCGGAGGCGGGCGTGACGGTGCACGGCGACGAGCGCATCGCCGGCTACGGCTCCGGCGTCGTGCCCGTCACCGAGGACGACTTCTACGCCGAATACCTCTCGCTCGACATCGCCGCCGCCGTCGTCGGCTCCCTGGAGGAGGCGGTGGCCCACATCAGGAAGTACGGTTCCGCTCACACCGACGCGATCGTCACGAGGTCGCAGCGGGCGGCGCGCAGGTTCGTCGCGCTGGTCGACTCGGCAGCCGTGGCGGTCAACGCGTCGACGAGGTTCACCGACGGCGGAGAGTTCGGGTTCGGGGCCGAGATCGGCATCTCCACGCAGAAGCTGCACGCGCGCGGCCCGATGGGGCTCCCCGAGCTCACCTCCACCAAGTGGGTCTATACCGGTGAGGGGCATTTGCGCACGTCAGAGGGCACGGTGGTGGCCGGTTAGTCGGCGTGTCGGCCTGACCGGCGCCGTGGAGCGCGGGTTGACTGAGAGGCATGGAGATTGTGGTCGCCCTTGTCTTCTCGGCCGCCGTGCTGTTCGGCGCCGACCGGCTGCTGCTCTGGCTGGAGAGCCGGGGTCACGTCAACTGGCGCAGGAAGGGACGCAGGCAGCTGTCGGAAGAGCCCACGGTCCGGCTCGACAGCATGCTTTCCGACCACACTCGCCGATAATCCTTCGGCGTGCCTCAAGCGTCGACTCGGGTCCCAGCGCTAGGGTTGTGTCCCTTATGGGCGCGCCGGGCGGGGAGGGACGGTGACTAAGCTCGGCAAGGTCGGGCCGTACACCCTGGTCGAGCGGCTCGGTCGGGGCGGCATGGGCGAGGTCTACCTCGCTCACAACCGTCGCAACGAGCGCGTCGCGCTCAAGGTCCTGCACGACCTGGCCGAGGACCAGACCTCCCGCGTCAGGCTCGAGCGGGAGGTGCGCGCGCTGCGCAGGGTCGAGAGCCCGTACGTGGCCAAGGTGCTCGACGCCGACCTGAACTGTGCCCGCCCCTACCTGGTGATGGAGCACATCGAGGGCGTCACGCTGCTCGACGGCGTACGCCAGAGCGGGCCGCTCGACGTCTCCCAGCTCGTGGACCTGGCGCAGGGCATCGCGGCGGCACTCGCGATCATCCATGCGGCCGGGGTCGTGCACCGCGACCTCAAGCCGGGCAACATCATCATGGGCGCCGAGGGCCCGGTCCTCATCGACTTCGGCATCGCGCAGGTGCTCGACGCGACCCGGCTCACCATGACCGGGACGTTCCTCGGCACGCCTGGCTACACCGCGCCGGAGATCTTCGCCGACGAGCAGGTCGACTCGCCCGCCGACATACACGCCTGGGCCGCGACGGTGGCGTTCGCGGCGACGGGGCGGCCGACGTTCGGGCGGGGGACGGCCGAGGCGCAGATGTACGCGGTGCTGAACGGGCAGGCCGACCTCAAGGGCGTGCCCGTTGAGCTGCTGCCGCTGGTGCGCGCCGCGCTCAACAGGGAGCCGGGCAAGCGGCCCACGGCTGCGTTGCTGGCGGACCGGCTGTCGCGGCTGGCCAAGGCCACCAGCACGGCCGATCCGGAGCCCACCCCCGATGAGGGCAAGGCGGGCCGTGCCGCTGCCGAGGAGAGTAAGTCCGCGCGGAGCCGGGCGAACACGGACAGCAAGGTTCCCGCGCCGCGTGCCCGGCCGAACATCGACGGGAAGGGCTCAGCGGCTCGCACTTCGGGCGGGGACGGGAAGGCCGCCGGGGCGCGGAGCCGTACCGGGGCGGATGGGGCCGCGGCTCGGAGCCGTACCGGGACCGATGGGAAGGGGGCAGCGGTCCGGAGCCGGGCCGAGGTGCCTCCGCCGCGCGGCCGCACGAG
>NZ_JBFAMX010000453.1:0-8575 GCF_040659615.1 Nonomuraea sp. NPDC049784 | reverse complement strand
GCGCTGGCCGGACGGGGTGTCGTCGAGGCGGGGCCGCCGGTGGTGACAGGGGCATAAACGGCCGTCTCGGCGGTGTTGGCCAGAGTTAACCCAGGGTTTACGAAACGGGACCGTTGCGTATCGGAATAGGTTGCGATACGGTGTCGTTGCGAAACTCAGACGTATCGAAATTAAGGAATGCTTCCATGAGCGACACAGTCGTGGACCCGAGAACGGGTCATCCACGCCGCTGGGGGATCCTCGGCGTGCTGGTGTTCAGCCTGCTGGCCGTCGTGCTGGACAACACCATCCTCAACGTGGCGATGAAGACCATCGCCGACAAGACGGTCGGTTTGGGGGCGACGCAGAGCGAGCTGGAGTGGGCGATCAACTCCTACACGCTCGTGTTCGCCGGTTTGCTGTTCACGTTCGGAGTGATCGGCGACCGAACAGGGCGCAAGCGGATGTTGTTCATCGGCATGGCGATGTTCGGACTGGCCTCGCTCGCCAGCGCCTACTCCCAGGATCCGATGCAGCTGATCCTGGCGAGGGCGGCGATGGGCATCGGCGCCGCGGCGATCATGCCGGCGACGCTGGCGATCATCTCCAACGTCTTCCCGCCCGGTGAGCGGGGCAAGGCGATCGGCATTTGGGCCGGTGGTGTGGGGCTCGCGGTGGCGGTCGGACCGATCACGGGCGGCCTGCTGATCCAGCACTTCTGGTGGGGCTCGGTCTTCCTGATCAACGTGCCGATCGTGATCATCGCGATGATCCTCATCGCCACCCTTGTGCCCGAGTCGCGTGACCCGAAGCCGTCCAGGCTGGACCCGTTCGGCGTGGTGCTGTCCATCATCGGGCTGGTGGCCGTGGTGTACGGCATCATCCGCGGTGGCTACCTGGGCACCGTGGCCAGCGCCGAGGTGCTGGTGCCCACGCTGCTCGGGCTGGTGGTGCTCGGCGTGTTCGTGTGGTGGGAACGGCGCATCGACCACCCCATCTTCGACGTGCGTAACTTCGGCAACGTCCGCTTCAGCTCGGCCATCGGCATGATGGGCATGGTCTTCTTCGCGATGATGGGCGGGATGTTCTTCCTGACCTTCTACCTGCAGATCGTGCTGGGGTTCTCGCCGGTGCAGGCGGGGGCGCTGATGATCCCGTTCGCCGCCGCGCAGCTCATCTTCGCGCCGCTCAGCCAGCGCGTGAACGAGCGGTTCGGCGCCAAGCTGTCGGCCACCGTGAGCATGATCGTGGTGACGGCCGCCCTGGCCAGCTACGCGTTCATGGAGCAGGACACGCCGATCGTGCTGATCGAGATCGTCTTCTTCGTCCAGGGCGCCGCGATGGCCAACATCATGCCGCCCGCGACCACCGCCATCATGGAGTCGCTGCCCAGGGAGAAGGCCGGCGTCGGCTCGGCCATGAGCAACACCGTCCGCCAGGTGGCCGGTGCGCTCGGCGTGGCCGTGCTCGGCTCGGTCCTGTCGTCGAACTACCGCAGCGAGATGACGCCCGCGCTGGCCGGGCTGCCCGCGAACGTCCAGCACACCGCGGGCGAGTCGATCGTGCAGACGATGGGCGTCGTCCAGGCGCTCGGTGACAACGGCCACGCGCTGATCAAGCCGGCGTTCGCCGCCTTCATCGACGGCATGCATGTCACGGCGCTAGTCTCGGCAGTGATCGCCTTGCTCGGCGTTGTGATCGTGGCAAGGTGGATGCCGGGCAAGGCACGCCCGGTTCAGCAGGTGGAACAGAAGGCACCAGCGGTAGTGTGAGGCCCCGCGATGACGATCCAGGAATCGGCGACTGCCCGCCCGGCGGGGCGTCCGCGTAGCGAGAAGGCCGAGAAGGCGATCATCGAGGCGACCCTCGACCTGATCGGCGAGGGCATGGGAGTCTCCGAGCTGTCCATCGAGGCGATCGCGTCGAGGGCGGGCGTCGGCAAGACGACCATCTACCGGCGCTGGTCCAACAAGGAGGACCTGATCGTCGACGCCCTCGCCACGCTCAAGGCGCCGCTGCCGCCGCTCACCGGCACGTCGGTGCGCGACGACCTGATCAGCCTGCTCGACGCGATGCGCAAGGAGTCGGGCGAGCCCCGCAGCCGCTGCGTCATGAACATCGCGATGAGCGAGGCCGACCGCTACCCGGAAATGATGGCGCGGTTCGTCAAGCGGGCCGTCGAGCCCCGCAGGAAGGCGATGAGCGCCGTGATCGAGCGCGGCATCGCCACCGGCGAGCTCCGCCCCGACCTGGAAATCTCCATGGGCATGGCCATCCTCCAGGGCGCCATGCTCTGGCACACCAAATGGGGCCCGGCCGGCGACCTCGCCCCGGATCTCGCCGAACGCGTCGTGGACGCGGCCCTGGCGGGGATGGCCCCTTAACGGCTTCCCCGGCCCCTGGGCTACGGGACCCCGAGGCTACGCAGGCGCTGTACGGCCTCCCCGGCGCGGGCCGGTCTACGCGCAGCGGCCGGTCCGGCTTTCGGCGGGGCGGGCGTGTGCTGAGGGCTGATTGTGCGTACGGCCGCCTACGCAGGCGGCCGGTCCGCTTTCCGGCGGTGGCGAGCGTGTGATGGGAGATCGCGCTTGATGGCCGTCGTTTCGACGGAACGTCCCATGAGCGGGGCTGATGAACCCCCGGCGGAGGTGTGTGGAGCGCCGCCTCCGTCGGGCTCGCCCGCAGCAGCCCGGTCACCACAGTTCTCGGCGAAGGCCCGGGCCTGAAGAAGCGGGGGCGTGTGGGGAAGATCGTCCTGGCCTAGGCAGAACGTGAGCATTGCTCTAATCTCGCGGCCATGCCCCCAATGCGAACATTCACGACAATCGTCGTGCTCACCTCAGCTCTTCTGTTATCCGGCGGCGCCGCATTCGCCCATGAGGAGCGTCCGGTGACGCTTCCTGACGGTACGGGTACGGTGCCGGCAATGCGTTCGGGGGAGCCCGACCTGCTGGTGTGCAAGAGCGACAAGGCCGACTTCGAGCGTCGAATCGCGAAATTTCCGGCGGAGCTGAAAGCCCGCAACCTCGACCTTTTCGCGAAATGTCAGCAAAAAGGGGTGCGACACCTCCAGGAGGCCGTTGACCAGGTCAACCGCCCCGGAATGACGATCGCCATCCTCCCCGGACTCTATCGGGAGGAACCCAGCCAACCCGCCCCCACCGGCGCCTGCACCGCCCTCCCGGCCCGCTGGTCCAAGTGGGGCTACCAAATCCTCTCTTTCGAGCAACAGCAGCAATGCCCCCACAACCAGAACCTCGTCGCCATCCTCGACAAGAAGGACCTGCAGATCGAGGGCACCGGCGCGGACCCCCTGGACGTCGTGATCGACGCGGAATACCGCAAGCTCAACGCCATCCGCGCAGACCGTACCGACGGCATCTACTTCCGGAACTTCACCGCGCAGCGCACCACGTTCAACTCCCTGTACGTGCTCGAAACCGACGGTTTCGTCATCGACCGCGTCCTCACCCGCTGGAACGACGAGTACGGCTTCCTCACGTTCGCCAGCGACCACGGCCTCTACACCGACTGCGAGGCGTACGGGAACGGCGACGGCGGCCTCTACCCGGGCAGCGCCTCCAACCTCAACAACGGCCGCGGCCACGACGTCCCCAGGTACGCCATCGAGATCCGCCGCTGCAAGAGCCACGACAACGTGCTCGGCTATTCGGGCACCGCGGGCGACTCGATGTGGGTGCACGACAACGAGTTCTACAACAACATGGTCGGCGCCACGATGGACAGCCTCTGGCCCTCGCACCCCGGTCTGCCGCAGAACCACGCCAAGTTCGAGAACAACAAGATCTACGACAACAACCGCGACTACTACCGGTACACGCGCGACGGCACCTGCGCCAAGCCCCCGGCCGAGCGCGGCTACGAGCGGGGCGTGGTGTGCTCGCAGGTGGGCGTGCCGCCGGGAACGGGCATCCTGGTCGCGGGCGGCAACTACAACATCTTCAGGAACAACCGCGTCTGGGGCCACCGGCGGGCGGCGTTCCAGTTGTTCGGGGTGCCCGCGTTCATCAGGGGCGAGAACGACCTGGCCAAGCAGGCCGACACGTCCGACTACAACCGCTACGAGGGGAACGTCTTCGGCGTCGGCCCCACGGGGGAGCGGCGGCCGAACGGGCTGGATGTGTGGTGGGACGGGCAGGGCACGGGCAACTGCTGGCAGGGTGACACCGGAGTGTCCTCGCCCGCTGTACTGCCGGTCTGCGCCGCCGCGGCGCCGGCGCTGTCGGGCGGGGCGAACCGCCTGCTGGCCGAGCCCGTGAAGCTCGTCAAGCTGTACCTGTGCGCGGACTTCAGCGCCTCGGATGCCCGGCTGCCCGCCGGATGCGACTGGTTCGGCGCCTCGGGGCTCGGCAAGGTGGAGACGCAGCTCGCCCTGGGAGGATCGGCGGTGCTGGGGTTGCTGCTGGGGCTGTTCTGGTGGCACTCGCGGCGGGGCGCGCTACGGCACAGCGGAGCCGGTCGCTCGGGCGCGGCGTCCCGGCCCGGCTCCCCGACGAGGTCTCGCCTCGGCTCGGCCACGAAGGCACGCTCCGGCTCGGAGAGATCGCGCTCAGGCTCGGCGGTAAGGTTCCGCTTCGGCTCGGCGACGAAGCCACGATCGGAGAGATCGCGGTCGGGCTCGGTGGCAAGGTTCCGGTTCGGCTCGGAGATGTCGCGCTCCGGGGCTGTACGGCACGGCAGCGGAGACCCGTCGGGGAACGGCGTGGCGCCCGCGGTGACGGCGATCATCCTGCGCCGCCACCGGCTGGTCATGGCCGGGACCGTGGCCGGCGTCGCCGGGCTCGTGCTCGACGTGGTGGCGGCGGCCGTGGACAGCACGATGCAGGCCGGGGTCGCGTTGCTGCTCATGGGGGCGTGGTGGCTGTGCCTGGGGGCGGCCTTGCGGGCGAAGCGGCCGGCGTTCGGGTGGCTCACGATCGTGGTGGGGGTGCTGGCCTGCGCTGACGCCTTCGACCGGATGGTGCACCTCATCCCGCTCGTCCCGCTGGGGCCCGGGTGGATCCGGGGGCTGGTGACCGGGCTCTGGGTGCTGTGCGCGGTCGTGGTGCTGGCGCCGAGGCGCGACCGTACCGTGGAGGAGACGCCCGCCGAGGCCGAGGTGCGCGCGTGACGCGTCCGGTTCTCGAGACGGGCGGAGGCGTGCCGGTTCGCGCGCTCAAGGTGTGGGCAGGCGCGCCCGTACGGGTGCTGAGGTGCGTGCTGGTCTGCTGGCTCGTCGCGGCGTGCGGGCCGTTGTCGGAGACCCACCACAATCCGGGCAACAGCCATGAGGTCGCGACGGCGGCGCCGGGCGGGCGCGCGGACGCCGAGATCACCATCGCTCACGGCCAGGTGAGCCCGCCGCCGGGCTGGCTGGAGGTGGCCAAGGGGCGTCAGGTCAGCATCACGGTCACCAGCGACGTGGCCGACGAGCTGCACGTGCACGGCTACGACATCGAGGCCGAGTTGCGGCCGGGGGTGCCTGCGACGGTGCGGTTCACGGCGGACCTGAACGGCGTGTTCGAGGTGGAGACGCACAAGAGCAAGCTCGTCCTCACGCAACTGGCGGTCCGATGAGGCTCCTGCCGGAGCCGGCGGCCGCCGCGCTCCACGGCGACGGTTGGGGGATGGCGGTTCTGTTCCGTGGCGGCGGCCCCGCGGCCGGGGTGCTCGCGCATGGCGTGGGCGCGCGCAGTGACCTGCCGATCCCGCTCTTCTACGCCTACGCGGGCGCGTTCGCGGCGCTCGTCGTGTCTTTCCTGGCGCTCGGTCTCCTCTGGGCCGACTCCCGCTTCCGCGGCGACCGCGCGGGCAGGCTGATCCCGTTACGCCTGCCCGCCCGCCCCGCCCGCGTCCTGGGGCTCCTCGTCGCCCTCTACACGCTCGGCTGGCTCGTCGCCGGCCCAGCCGAACCGAACGCGGGGCCGTACCTGGTGTACGTGCTCTTCTGGGTCGGCCTGGTCCCGGCGTCGCTGCTGTTCGGCCCGGTGTGGCGGGCGGTGAGCCCGTTCCGGTTGCTGCCCGACCGGCCCCGCCGCCCGCTCCCGTCGCGGCTCGGCTACTGGCCGGCCGCCGCGGGACTGCTCGCGTTCACCTGGATGGAGCTGGTCGCCCCCGAGCCTTCCGCCCCCGTCACCCTGCTGGTCTTCCTCGCCCTGTACGGAGCCGCCCAGCTCACCGGCACCCTCGTGTACGGCCACGCCTGGCTGGAGCGGGGCGACCCGTTCGAGGTGTACTCCACCCTGATCGGCCACCTGTCACCACTCGGCAGGAGGGCGAACGGCGACCGCGTCCTCCGCAGTCCCTTCGACGGCCTCGACGCCATCGAGCCTGCCCCCGGCCTGGTCGTCACCGTCTGCGTCCTGCTCGGCGGCACCGCCTACGACGGCTTCTCCACGACCCCGGCCTGGGTGGGCGCCCTGCAGTCGGGCCCGCTGGGCCGCACGGGGCTGGGCACGCTCGGCCTGCTGGCGGCCGTCGCGGGCGTGGCCGTCCTGTACGCCGCCTGCCTCGGCGTGGCCGGGCTGATCGGCGGTGCCAGGGGACTGACCGCCCGGTTCGCCCACTCGCTGGTGCCGATCGCCACCGGCTACCTCATCGCCCACTACTTCTCGCTCCTGGTCATCGAGGGACGGCACGGCATCCTCATGGCCCTGGGCCTGGACGCCAAGGCCGACCCGAACGCCATAGAACCCGCGACCATCGCCACCGTCCAGGTGCTGGCCATCGTGATCGGCCACGTCGTCGGCGTGGTGGCCGCCCACGACCGCTCCGTCCGCCTCCTGCCGCCGGCCCGCGCGGTCGCCGGCCAGATCCCCCTGTTCGTCCTGATGGTCTGCTACACGATCGGAGGCCTGACGCTCCTGCTCTGAACATGAGAGCCAACGCGTCACGTCAGGGCAGGGCCTCCACCGGCCCGCCAGCGCGCATGCACGGGATCGTCAAGAGCCACATCGGTCGCATCCACGCCAAGCTCACCCTGCGCAGATCGCAGTGCCAGCGTACGAGACCGGCGCGCCGCTGCGGCACGTCGGCGTCGAGGCGGTGCGGGAGGTCTGCGCACGCGGCCTCGACGAGGACCCCGACGTCCGCTTCGACGTGCCCGACCTGAAGATCCTGGCCAGGGAGGACCTCGCGGTCGCCTGGGGTCTCAACCGGGTCCTCGTGGGCGGGTCCGCCGAGACCTGGTCACGCGGGACCCGGGTGTTCGAGCGGCGGAACGGGACGTGGGTGATGATCCACCAGCACGTCTCCTACCCGTACGACCCGGGCACGGGCGAGGCGGCGACCGGCCTACGTCCCTGACCGGACGGCGGCGAGCATGGCGTCGAGGGCGCGCTGCGACGTCTGGAGACGTTCGATCGTCTCGGTGATGCGCCGGTGCTCCCTACGCAGGTTGCTCACCATGCCCGGGCAGGCCGTCGGCACCATCTCGCCCCCGTCGTCGTGGACGCAGTCCAGCAGGCGGGCGATGACCGTCGTGGGCAGGCCGGCGGCGAGCATCGCGCGGATGTGGCGGACCGCGGCGACGTCCGGCTCGCCGTACTCGCGGTAGCCGTTGGGCAGCCGCACCGGCCTCAGCAGCCCCTGCTCCTCGTAGTAACGCAGCAGCCGCCTGCTCACCCCGGTCCGGTAGGCCAGGTCTCCGATCCTCATGTGCTCCTTGACCTTCACATCGATGTGACGCCTTAGCTTCCGATCACAACAACGGAAAGGAGCCGATGATGCCTGGAGCTGTGATCATCGGAGCGGGGCCGGGGATCGGCCGGTCCGTCGCCCACCGGTTCGCGCGGGAGGGGCTGCCTGTCGCCCTGATCTCGCGCAGCGGCACGACACTCGATCTGAACGGGGCGCTCGCGTACGAGGCCGACGTCGCCGATGAGGAGCGGCTGCGCGCCGCACTCGACGCGGCCTCCGCCGAGCTGGGCACGCCGGACGTCGTGGTCTACAACGCGGCGATCATCCGGCCCGACGCGCCGGGCGAGGCGAGCGCGAGGGTCCAGCTGGACGCCTGGGCGGTGAACGTGGTCGGCGCGCTGGTCGCGGCAGCGCACGTGGCGCCCGCGATGGCCCGGCGCGGCAGCGGGTCGTTCCTCGTCACCGGCGGGATGCTCGAGCCCAAGGCCGGGTACGTCAGCCTGTCGCTCGGCAAGGCGGGCGTGCGGACGCTGGTGGAGCTGCTCGACCAGGAGTACGGGCACTCCGGTGTGCACGTGGCCAGTGTCACCGTGGCCGGCCCCGTCGCGCCGGGCACGGACTTCGACCCGGACGACATCGCCGAGCACTACTGGCGCCTGCACACCCAGCCTCGCGACCGATGGGAGCGGGAGGTGCTCCACGCCGGTGGCGGCGTCAGGGCGTGAGCTTCCAGAGCCAGCCGATCGGGCGGAGCCCGAGCCGCCCGGCCACCCGCTGGGAGGAGCGGTTGCCGGCGCTGGTGCTGTAGAAGAGGGGGATGCCCGGCAGCAGGCCGGCCCACGCGGCGGTGGTCGCCGCCGCGTATCCGCGGCCGCGGAAGGCGGGCGCCGTCCAGGTGCCCGCCTCGGCGCCCTCGGGGGTCAGGCGCGCGCTGTGGCAGATGTCGGCCACCTGCCCG
>NZ_JBFAMX010000452.1:0-8579 GCF_040659615.1 Nonomuraea sp. NPDC049784 | reverse complement strand
CGGCCCGCCGCCTGCTCGACAGGCCGGCTCCGCGACGCCGGGCGGACCCCGACGCGCTCCTGCGGGCCGGCCACACCATCACCCTGGCCCTTGATCCCTGGGAACGGGTCATCGCCACCGCCCGCGACGGGGACGGCAACGAGATCGCCATCGGCTCGGCCGGCAGCGCGGCCGGAGCGCTCAGGTCGCTCGGCTATGAGGGCTCGGGCGGGTGGACCACGGCGTCGGGTCCCGGGTAGACGAGCTCTTCATGCCCGTCGTCGAACCGGACGAAGAACGGCGGCGCCCCGTTCTCGCCCCGGACCTCGATGATCTGGCCCTTCCTGTCTCCCTGACCGACGATGTGACCGTGGACGATCAGGATGTCACCGACGCTCGCGTGCATGATGGGTCCTCTCAGTCGGACTGTGGCAACTTTGAGGTTCCTTCCCACATTGCACCAGGGAGGATCGCGACGCCGTCGACGCGGCGGGGTCGCTGCTGTTAGCGTCTGCCGCCATGCGCGCCTTCGTCATCACAGGTCCGGGACGTGCGGAGGTCCAGGAGGTCGAGCCGCCCGCACCGCACGAGGGCGAGGTGGTGGTCGAGGTCGAGCGGGCCGGGGTGTGCGGCACGGACATGGAGTTCTACTCGGGCGCGATGACGTACCTGAGCACGGGAGAGGCGCGTTATCCCGTACGGATCGGCCACGAATGGGCCGGGATCGTGCGCGAGGTCGGCGACGGCGTGGATCCCGCCTGGCTGGGCCGCCGCGTCACCGGAGACACGATGCTGGGGTGCGGGCGGTGCACGCGCTGCGGGGCGGGCAGGCAACATCTGTGCGCCGGCCGGTACGAGATCGGCGTCCGCCACGGCTGGCCCGGCGCGCTGGCCGAACACCTGCCGGTGCCCGCCCGCGCGCTCCAGCCACTGCCCGGCACGGTCGATGCCGCGCTCGGCGCGCTGGTGGAGCCGGGCGGGAACGCGCTGAGGGCCGTACGCGCCGCCGCCCTGGCGCCCGGCGAGCGACTGCTGGTCATCGGGCCGGGCACGATCGGGCTGCTGGCAGCCCTGATCGCGGCGGCGCAGGGCGTGGAGGTCCACCTCCTCGGCCTCACGGAGCGCTCGCTGGACTTCGCCCGCTCGCTGGGCTTCCCCCGCACCTGGACGACCCCGCCCTCAGAGCCGTTCGACGCGGTGATCGACGCCTCGAACGGCCCCGGCTCCCCCGCCCTCGCCCTGGAGGTCGTCGAGCCGGGACGGCACGTGGTCTTCATCGGGCTGTCGGCGGACCTCAGCCCGGTCGACACGCGGCGGCTCGTGCTGAAGGACGTCACGGCCGTCGGAATCCTCAGCGCGTCCGGCGGCCTGGCAGGGGCCACCGACCTGTACGCGTCCGGCCAGGTCGATCCCCGGCCCCTGGTCGCGGCCACCGTCTCGCTGGACGAGGCGGCCATGGTGCTGGCCGGGGAACGGCGCCCGGAATGGGGCGGCGCCCCGAAGATCCACATAGACCCTCGCCTCCACCGTCCCCGGTAGCCTCGGTGCGCGTGAAGGTGGTCCTCTTCGACGCTATGGGCGTCCTGTACCGGTACGGGAACGTGCAGGGGCGGGTGCTGATCCCCTACCTGCGGGCTCAGGGGTGCGGGGCGCCGGAGGAGGAGATCCGTGCGGCGTACCGGGCGGCGACGCTGGGGCGCCTGACCACGGAGGAGTTCTGGTCGGCGCTCGGGCTGGCGGCGCGCGACGAGCACTACTGCCGGGAGCACGCGCTCACGGAGGGCACGCGCGAGGCGCTCGACGCGCTGGCGGGCGACGGGCTGGAGCCGGCGTGCCTGAGCAACGACACGGCCGCCTGGTCGGCCATCCTGCGCCGCCGCTTCGGCCTGGACCGGCGCATCCGGCGCTGGTTCATCAGCTCGGACCTCGGGGCCCGCAAACCCGACCCGGCCCCCTACCGCGCGGTGCTCGACGCGCTGAGACTGCCCGCAGGGGAGGTGCTGTTCGTCGACGACCGCCCCGCGAACCTGGCGCCGGCGCGCTCGCTGGGCATGCGTACCCTGCTCTTCCGCAGCGACGACACCGGCCCCGAGCCCGGGCCGAGCGTCGGGACCATGCCGGAGCTGGTCGCCGCCGTCCGCGCTATGAGCAGTCGTGGTCCAGGGTGGCCAGGTCGTCAGGGCGAAAAACCTGTCGAACCGCCGCCTCCGGCTGTCTAGCGTTCTGCTGGTGGACATCTACCTGGAGACCGAGCGGCTGATCCTGCGCCGCTTCACCGAGTCCGACGCCGACGACCTCTTCGCGCTCCACAACGACCCGGAGGTCATGGAGTTCCTCAACGGCGGCAAGCCCACGCCGCGCGAGGAGATCGTCGAGGAGACGCTGCCCTGGTTCATCACGCACGGCTTCTTCGTGGCCGTCGAGAAGCCGTCGGGAACGTTCCTCGGCTGGTTCCACCTGCGGGCACGCAAGGACGAGCCGGACGACGAGCCGGAGCTGGGCTACCGGCTGCACAAGTCCGCCTGGGGCAAGGGGTACGGGACCGAGGGCTCGCTCGCACTGGTCGACAAGGCGTTCCGTGAGCTGGGCGCGCGCCGGGTCTACGCCCAGACGATGGCCGTGAACGTGCGGTCGCGGCGGGTCATGGAGAAGAGCGGGCTGCAGCACACCCGCACGTTCCACCTGGAATGGGACGAGCCACTGCCGGGCACCGAGCACGGCGAGGTGGAGTACGAGCTGACGCGCGCCGACTGGGAGACCCGCTGACCCCAACCTGGTGTACTGGTCGGACCAGTCGCTAGGGTGCCTCCATGGGATATGACGCACTGTTCCGCCTGGATGGGCGGCGGGCCGTGGTGATCGGGGCAGGAAGCGGGATCGGCAGGGAGGCGGCGCTGGCGCTGGCCGCCCATGGGGCTTCGGTGGTGTGCGCCGACCGCGATCTGGACTCGGCGGAGAAGACCGCGGCCGCATGCGGTGGGGCCGCCCGGCTGCTCGACGTGCTGGACGCCGCGGAGGTGCGCAGGGCGGCCGAGGAGGAGCCCGCCGACGTGCTGGTGTTCACCGCTGCCACGAACGTCCGCAAGCGGCTGCTCGACTACTCCGGCGAGGAGTTCGACCGGGTGGTGGGCCTGAACCTGCGGGCCTCGTTCGACGTGGTGCGCGCGTTCGGGGCGGGCATGGTCGAGCGGGAGCGCGGGTCGATCATCGGGTTCGCGTCGATCCGCGCGTCCGTGACCGAGCCCGGGCAGAGCGTCTACTCGGCCACCAAGGCGGGTCTCGTGCAGCTGCTGCGCACGGCCGCCGCCGAGTTCGGGCCGCACGGCGTGCGGGTCAACGCCATCGCGCCCGGCGTCGTGGAGACGCCGCTGACCAAGCAGATCAAGGACAACCCCGGCTGGTACGACGCGTACGCCGCCAAGAGCGCCCTCGGCCGGTGGGCGAGGGCGGAGGAGATGGCCGGGGCGGTGGTCTACCTGGCGAGCGACGCGGCGAGCTTCGTGACCGGCTCCGTGCTGTACGTGGACGGCGGCTGGACGGCCGTGGACGGCCGCTTCGACCCGCCCAACTAGGCAGCCGCAGAACGGTGGTCGTGCACGGTCCCGGATTCCACGACCGTGCGCGACCGGGTGACCCTGGCCCGGCACGAAGGCTCGGAGCTATGAGGGCCGGATGATCGCCATTCTGGTCACGGTCAGCTCCTCGATGGCGAACCGCGGCCCCTCGCGCCCGATGCCGGAGTCCTTCACGCCGCCGTACGGCATGTTGTCCGCCCTGAACCCCGGCACCTCGTTGACCACCACTCCCCCCGCCTCGATCCGCTCGATCGCGGCGAAGGCCGTGGCCAGCGACCGGGTGAAGACCGCCGCGTGCAGGCCGTACCTGGACCGGTTCACGGCGGCGAAGGCGGCGTCGAGGTCGGGCACCGAGCGCACGACCACCACGGGCCCGAAGATCTCCTCGTCCCAGGCGGCGGCCCCGTCGCCGACGCCGGCGAGCACGGTCGGGGCGATGGCCCGGCCCTCGCGGTGCCCGCCCGTGACCGGCTCGCCTCCCGACTCGGAGATCCATTCCAGGACGCGGTCGGTGGCGGCCTGGTCGATCAGCGGGGCGACGCGGGTCTCCGGCAGGCGGGGGTCGCCGACGGTGACGTTCTTGACCCGCTCGGCCAGCAGGGACACGAACCGCTCGCGTACGGGCTCCTCGACCAGCACCCGCTGGACGGAGATGCACGCCTGGCCGGAGGCGTAGTAGCCACCGCGCACGACGGCGTCGGCGGCGGCCTCCAGGTCGGCGTCGGCCGCCACGACGAGCGCTGCGTTCGACCCCAGCTCCAGCAGGACCTTCGTGGGGGCGGCGTTGCGGGCGATGGCGTGTCCGGCGGCGGCCGAGCCGGTGAACGAGACCGCGCCGATCCGCCGGTCCTCCACCAGCGTCCGGCCGACCTCGACGTCCCCGGTGACGAGCTGGACGGCTTGCGGGGGGAGCGCGTTCGCCGAACGGATGAGGTGCGCCAGCCAGAGCGTGGCCAGCGGCGTCGTGGGGGCGGGCTTGACGATGACGGGGCAGCCCGCGGCCACGGCGGGGGCGATCTTGTGGGCGGCGAGGAGCAGGGGGTAGTTGAAGCCGGTGATCCCGACGACCACCCCGATCGGGCGGCGCGTCCAGAACCCGATCAGGCCCTCGCCCGAGGGCAGGAGGTCGAGCGGCACGGTCTCGCCGTGCAGCCTGGCCACCTCCTCGGCGGCCGTGACGAGGGTGACGAGCGTCCTGGCGACCTCGACCTTGCAGTCGGCCAGGGGCTTGCCGGTCTCGAGCACCAGCAGGCGCTCGAACTCCTCGCGGTTGGCCTCGACGGCGTCGTGGGCCTTCATGAGGGCGGCGCGGCGGGCATGCGACGGCAGCGCCGCCATGGCGGGCGCCACGGCGAGCGCCTCTTCCAGGGCGCGTTCGGCGAGGGCCTTCGTGCCCCTCGGGGCCTCGGCCACCAGGGAGCCGTCGTAGGGGAAGGTGATGTCGTCGGTCTCCGCCGTTTCCACCCATCCGTCGCCGATGGGCAGGCCGGACGGCCATGCGATGTCGATGGTCATGACTGCTTCCGTAGAGCGCTGGGGAACACGTCGAGGTACGCGGGCGCGTCCTCGCGACCGGTGGCGGCGAGGACGGCGTGCGCGATGGCGCGGCTGAACACGTCGGCTCCGGCGGCCAGGACCTCTTGGAGGGTGTCGTGGCCGGGCTCGGGGCGGGCGCAGGTGGCCAGGCCGAAGATCGTGTCGCCGTCGGTCATGGTGTGGGCCGGTCTGATCGCCCTGGCCAGGCCGTCGTGGGCGACCGCGGCGAGCTTGCCGCACTGGGCCTTGGTGAGGGTGAGGTCGGTGGCCACCACGCCGATGGTGGTGTTGAACGACGGGGCGTTCTCGGGATGCCAGGCGTCGAGCTCCGCCTGGCGTGGGGGTTGGAGATGGTCGAACTCGCCGGGGAGGCCGTACCTGGCGCCCGCGACGGTGCCGTCCCGGGGGTCGAGGACCGAGCCCACGGGGTTGGCGACGACGAGGGCGGCCACAGTGGTGCCGTCCGGGAGCACGACGCTCGCCGTCCCCACCCCACCGGCCAGGCCACCCGCCCGTGCCCCGGTGCCCGCTCCGATCGACCCACTCGCCGTCTTGTCGGAGAGCCCCCCGGCGCCGTCCGGCGACCCGCCGTGCAGAGGCCCCTTCCTCTTTCTCCTCCCCAAGGGGACGCCGGCCGCCAACGGCGGGAGAGCGTCCACCTGACCGTCCGGGGTCGCGGTTCCCAGAGGGAAGGGTGCGGCGGCGTCGTAGGCGGCCGTGCCCAGGGACGCGTCCGGGACGGCGCGGAACGTGCCACCGCGCCCGAGGTCGAAGATGACCGCGGCAGGGACGATGGGCACCACGCCGCCGGCCACCGGGTACCCGATGCCCGCGTCGGCCAGCCGGTCCACCACCCCGCAGGCCGCCGACAGCCCGTACGCGCTCCCGCCGGTCAGCACCACGGCATGGACACGCGACACGAGGTTGCGCGGATCCAGCAGCTCCGTCTCGCGAGTCCCAGGCGCGGCGCCCCGGACGTCAACCCCCGCCACTGCCCCTGAGGGAGGGGCCAGGACGACGGTGGTGCCCGTGAGGTAGCCGCCCCCGACCCGCTGCGCGTGGCCGACCCGGAGGCCGGCCACGTCGACGAGCGAGTTGGAGGGCCCGGGACGCATCAGAAGTCACCGTTCAGGAACCGCCGGGCCGCCTCGGCGAAGACGCGGGTGCACTGGACGATCTCGGCGACCTCCACGAACTCGTCCGCCTGGTGCGCGATCCACTTCCCGCCGGGCCCGTACACGACCGAGGGGATCCCGCCCCAGTGCGTCAGCACGGTCCCGTCCGTGGACCCGGGCACCCCGCCGTAGACCGGCTCCGCGCCGGTGACGGAACGGTGGGCGGCGGCCAGCGAGGCCACCACCGGGTCGGACACGGGCACGTTCACCGGCGGCCGGTCCACCAGCACCGACACCTCGGCCGCGATCCCGTCGTAGGAGGCCAGCGAGGCCACCCGGTCGGCGATCAGCTTGTGCTCGACCCCGGGGATCGTCCGCACGTCCACGAACACCGACGCGACCGCCGGGATCACGTTGACCTGCTCCTCGGATCCGGCTTGCAGCACGGTCGGCGTGACGTACACCTCGCCGAGGTGCTCGTGCGCCGGATGGTTGCCCTGCAGCTCCTCCTGCAGCGACCGCAGCCCCACCAGCAGCGAGCCCACCGCCGGAAGGGGGTTGCGGCCGTGCTGCGGCATCGCGCCGTGCGCCATCTTGCCGGCGAAGTCCACCCGCAACCGCAGCGCCCCCTTGGCCACCGCGCAGATCTCGCCCGCCTCGGGCTCGGCCACGATCGCGCCGTCCACGTCGGCGGTGAGCCCCTCGGAGACGAAGTGGTGAGCGCCGATCATGAGGCCTTCCTCGTCGGCCAGCGCGCACACCTTGATCCGCCCGGGGAACGGTCCAGCCAGCTGCAGCGCCCGGGTGGCGTAGAGGGTGGCGGCCAGGCCGGACTTCATGTCGGCGCTGCCCCGCCCCCACAACTTCCCGTCGCTGATCTCCCCGCCGAACGGGTCCACGGTCCAGGTGGACAGGTCGCCCTCGGTCACCACGTCCGTGTGGCCCTCGAACATCAGCGTCGGACCGTCACCGCCGCCGCCCTCGACCACGGCCACCACGTTGGGCCGGTCGGGCTCGACCTCGTACACGGTGGGTTCCCAGCCCCATTCCCGCATCTTGGCCGCCACCAGCTCGGCGGCGGCCCGCTCACGCCGCCCGGGGTCGTTGGTGCTGGGGATCCGCACCAACGCCTGGGTGAACTCCACCACTCCGTCGGCATCGACGTCGATCAAAACAATCCCTCCAGAGTCGGTACGGCCTGCAGCAACGTACGCGTGTAGGGGTGGGCGGGCGCGGCCCAGACCTCGTCCACCGGCCCGTTCTCCACGATCTCCCCGTGGCTCATGACCGCGACCGTCTCGCACACGTGCCGCACCACGGACAGGTCGTGCGAGACGAACACGAGCGTGAGCCCCAGCTCGTCCACGAGGTCGGCCAGCAGGTTGAGTATCTGCCCGCGCACGGACACGTCCAGGGCGCTCACCGGCTCGTCGGCGACCAGCACCTTCGGCCGGGGCGCGAGCGCGCGGGCGATGGCGATGCGCTGCCGCTGCCCGCCGGAGAACTGGTGCGGGTACCGGCCGGCGGCCGACGCGGGCAGCCCGACCCCCTCCAGCAGCTCGGCCACGCGGTCGCCGACCGGCAGTCCGAGGGCGACGAGCGGCTCGGCGACGAGGTCGCGCACGCGCATGCGGGGGTCGAGCGAGCTCATCGGGTCCTGGAAGACGATCTGGAGGTTCTCCCGGAGGAAGCGCAGCCGCCGCTCCGGCCTGCCGGCGATCTCCTGGCCGTCGAAGCGGATGGATCCGCTGGTCGGCTGGTCGAGGCCGCAGAGCAGGCGCAGCAGCGTCGACTTGCCCGAGCCGGACTCGCCGACGATGCCGTACCGCTCGCCCCTCCCCACCGTGAGGGAGACCTCCTTGAGCGCCTGCACGGCGGCGCCCGGCTTGGTGAGCGAGGTGCGGGGCCGGTGGTAGACGCGGCTGACGTTCTGGGCCTCAATCAGCGGGGTGCCAGCATGCGAAGGCATGGCCGTCTCCTGTCAGCGCCGGTACGTCGTCGCACTTGGTGGTGGCGTGCGGGCAGCGGTTCCTGAAGACGCAGCCGTCGGGGAACTGCCCGGCCGGTGGCACGCTGCCCTTGATGGTGGGCAGCCGGGTGCCGCGCGGGGTGAGCTTGGAGGCGGCCAGCAGGCCCTCGGTGTAGCGGTGGCGGGGGTTGGTGAAGACCTCGCGGATGGGGCCGCTCTCGACGACGCGTCCCCCGTACATGACCAGGACCCGCTCGCAGACGGAGGCGACGACGGCGAGGTCGTGGGTGATGAACAGCAGCGCGGGCGCGACCTCGGCGATCAGCTCCAGCATCTGCTTCTGCACGGTGACGTCGAGCGCCGTGGTGGGCTCGTCGCAGATGAGCAGCTCGGGCTCGTTGGCCA
>NZ_JBFAMX010000451.1:0-8580 GCF_040659615.1 Nonomuraea sp. NPDC049784 | reverse complement strand
CGCCGCCCGCGTTGGCGGGCGGCGGGGCCACGCTCATGCGGCACCTGCTCGACCTCGGCCACCGCCGCCTCGGCGTGCTGGGCGGCCCCGCCAACCTGACGACGGTCGAGGACCGGCTGTCCGGGCTGCGGGCGGCGCTCGGCGCGGCGGGGCTCGACTGGCGCTCGATCCCGGTCGTGCACGGCGACTTCACCAGGGAGGGCGGCGCGGCGGCGACCGCCAGGCTGATGCGCGCGCACCCCGATCTGACGGCGGTCGTGGCGCTGAACGACCCGATGGCGGTGGGCGCGCTGTCGTGGCTGCTCGGCAACGGGCGCAGGGTGCCCGGGGAGATCTCGGTGGCCGGGTTCGACGACGCGCCGGTCGCGCGGGACGTCTTTCCGGCGCTGACCACGATCAGGCTTCCCATGGTCGGCATGGGCAGGCAGGCGCTGGAGCTCGTACTCAAGCCGCCCGCCTCACGCCCGCGCCGCCGCCGCACCGCGCACGAGCTGGTCGTACGCGCCTCCACCGCCCCACCGTTCGCCTGACAGGCCGGGCGCCGGCGATTCCACTGCCCCCTTGACAGGCTGATCCCCCGGGTTACGATCCGCTTCAAAGGTCAACGAAAGCGCTTTCGGAAGCGCTTACGAGAGCGCACCCGGCGAGAGGATCCCGGATGTCAGCCTTTCGCACCTTCGTCCTCGCGGCCATGCTCGCGCTGGCCGTACCGATCCCCGCCCAGGCCGCCGCCACGGAAACACAGGAGTGCGGCCCGGGACACGCCAAGGTCAAGCACGTGAACGACGGGCGCAACTGGGCGCCCGTGACCCCGTCCAAGTGGCAGTTCCCCGGCGACCAGGTGATCCTCGCCGAGGCCGGCGTCGCCCGGCCGGGCCCGCGCCGCCCCTTCGAGTACGCCGTACTCAAGACCGGCCCCGAGTTCGGCTCGGTGCGGATCGACGCCGACATCCGCCTGGACACGCCGACCAGCGTCAGCAACCGAGACGTGATCATCGTGTTCGGCTACCGGTCGGACACCGAGTTCTCCTACGTCCACCTTTCTCAGGACAACACCATCTACCCGCACAACGGGATCTTCGTCGTCGACAACGCCGACCGCCTGCGCATCGACGACCAGTGGAACGGCCAGGTGGGCGCGCCGCCCGCGGTCACCGACATGGAGTGGCATCACGTCCGCGTCACCTACTGCGTGGACACCGGCCGCATCGCGGTCTACATGGACGGCGCCGCGACCCCGCTGATCACGGCCACCGACCGCACGTTCACGTCGGGCCGGGTCGGTTTCGGCTCGTTCGACAACATCGGCAGGATGCGCGACATGACCGTCAAGGGCACCCCGGCCTGCGACAAGCCCGCCGAGCAGTGATCTCCCCGAGCAACACCCCGACTTCCTGGTGGTGAGCAGGTATGCCGAAAACCCTCCGGTGCCTGATCGCCGCGGTGCTGGTGACCGCATTATGCGCGCCGGCGGCAGCCGCGCAGGCCGAGCCGACCCCCATCGACGACCCCATCCCCGAGAAGCCCACCGCCTCGGGGTTGACGCTGACCCTAGAGGAGTTCGCCTCGTTCCCGAAGACCGAGACGACTCCTGACCCGACCGACCCGCGACTGGTCCGCTGGGCCAGGATCAACTACCTGGGCGAACTGCCGGACGGCTCGCGCCGCCTGTTCGTCAACGACCTCAACGGCAAGCTCTACTTCCTCGACAAGGGCCAGCCGCGCGAATACCTCGACGTCGGCGCGGCCTTCATCCCCGACTTCGTCTCGGGCCGCGGCATGGGCAGCGGGTTCGGCTTCGCCGCCTTCCACCCCGACTTCGCCAGGAACGGCAAGTTCTACACGGTCCACACCGAGTGGGGCGACGCGCTGACCACGAAGACGCCCGACATGACGCCCCAGCCCGGCACCAAGTTCCACGGCGTGATCACCGAGTGGACGGCCACGGACCCGAAGGCGAACGTCTTCTCCGGCACCCACAGGGAGGTGCTGCGGCTCGGCTTCAACGGCCAGATCCACGGCATCCAGCAGATCGATTTCAACCCGACCGCCCGCCGCGGCGACAAGGACTTCGGCCTGCTCTACGTCGCCTCGGGCGACGGCGGCCGCGGGGTGTCCAGCGACGACCCGCAGAACCTGGCGAACCCGTACGGCAAGATCCTCAGGATCGACCCTACGGGCACGAACAGCGCGAACGGCAAGTACGGCATCCCCGCCTCGAACCCCTTCACCGGCCAGGCCGGCAAGCTGGGCGAGATCTACGCGTACGGCATGCGCGACCCCCACCGCTTCAGCTGGGACCCGCAGGCCGGCAACCGGCTGTTCCTCGGCCACATCGGCGAGCACGCCATCGAGGCCGTCTACGACGTCGGCGCCGGTGACAACCTGGGCTGGAGCGAGCGCGAGGGCTCGTTCGTGTTCAACAAGGCCGACCGCTGTCACCTCTACACGCTGCCGGACGACGACGCGCAGTACGGCTACACGTACCCGGTCGCCGCCTACGACCACGACCCGCCGCCCGGCCACTCCTGCACCGCCGACAGCGGCCATGCCATCGCCGGCGGGTTCGTCTACCGCGGGCAGAAGCTGCCGCTGCTGTACGGCAAGTACCTGTTCGGCGACCTCGTGGACGGCCAGGTCTTCTTCACCGTCGCCGCCCAGATGGACGAGCGGACCGGCCGCCGGGCCACGATCTACAAGCCGCGGCTGGTCGACGCGACCGGCAAGCAGGTGACCATGCAGGACCTGGCCGGGAGCACCCGCGTGGACCTGCGCTTCGGCAGCGACGGCGCGGGCGAGCTCTACGTGCTGTCCAAGGCGAACGGCAAGATCTGGAAGGTCACCAAGGCCGGCTGGACGCCGCCTGACGTGCTGCCGAGCCTGCGCGACCACGTGGTGGCCGCGTACGACTTCGAGCACCCGCTGCCCGGCGACCCGGCCCAGGAGCAGGACCAGGGCCTGTCGGGCGCGAACATCACGCTGGTCAACGGCGGCGCCGCCATGCGCGTGGCCGACCGGGCGTACCGGGGCAGCACGTACGCGCTGCAGACCCGCCAGGTCAACCCGGCCACGGCCGGCAACGACGACTGGAAGGCCGGGGTCTACGGCGGGGACGGCGTGCCGGCGCTGCACGCGTTCAACGGCGTCAAGGGCGTCACCGTCATGGGCTGGTTCAAGATGCAGGGCGACGGGCCGGCACTCAACTCCAACACCGACAACCCGGCCGACCGCTTCAACGCGATCGGCCTGGCCGGGCTGCTCAGCGGCAACTCCCAGGGACACGACGTCAGGGCCCTGCTCGAGCTCATCACGGTGAACGGCGAGCTGCGGATGGTGGCGCTGGCCAGGCGCGTGGACGGCAGCAGCTCCCAGACCTTCGCCGCGAGTCAGCCCTGGCAGGAGATCCTGCCGCGCGACCAGTGGGTCTTCCTCGCCGCGACGTTCGACTTCGACACCGCGACGATGAAGCTGTTCAGGAACGGCCGCCCGCTCGACGGGTTCTACACGGTCGCCGGCGACCCTTGGGGCGTCGAAGGCGATCCCGAGCCCGACGTCACCTCGGCGACCGACCCGAGAGGCATCAAGATCGGCGGCAGTTACCCGCAGAACACCAGGGAGCAGAATCCCTGCGACTGCCGCATGGACGGCCTGATGTTCCTGGACAGGGTCGCGGCCCCGGGCGAGATCCGGGCCCAGTACGAGCTGGCGCGGACGCGCTAGCCCCGATTTCCGCACATCCCCCGCCGTACTCCGGCGGGGGTCCTTTGGAGAAACGAGCACGGTGGCTGAGGTCCCTTTCCGAGAAGGGGAGAGGGGTCCGGGAAGCCGGGAGCCCTTGAGCGGAGGGCCGGCGGAGGCGGGGAGGGGCTAGCCGATGGTCTGCATCTTCTTCGTCCGGTGGTCGGTGAGGTGGAGGTCGCCTCCGAGCCGCTCCTTGAGCAGGTCGAGCACCTTGCGGCTGGACAGCACCGTCCAGAGCTTGCCGACCAGGTGCGGGTTGTACTCGGGGGCGGCGTCCATCCAGGCGTCCTTGCCGGCCTGGGTCTTGAACGTCGTGACGAAGAACTCGCCATCGGCGGTCTTGCAGTAGCCAGTACGGATCTCCGAGGCGTTGACCTGCATCTTCGGCTTGCAGCCGACCTTGGCGGACAGCTGCTCGACGGTGAGGGGGGCGGCGTTGCCCTGCTGTCCGGCTGCTGCGACATAGCCGCCACCACTCCCTGAGGAGCAGCCGGCGACCAGTCCGGCCAGCAGCGCGAAAGCGGCCAGACGTGGAAGTGTCGTCATGTGCGGAGGTACGCAGGCCCCCCAGCCCCGGTTCAGCCCATACCGTTTGGTTACTTCGGCGCCGGCGTCTGGGAGACCCTGTGGTCCATCAGGTGCAGGTCGCCGCTGAGCGGCTCCTTCAGCTGCTCCAGCACCTCGAGCGGCCCCAGGACGGTCCAGCGGGGGCCGACGAGGTGCGGGTTGTACTCAGGCGCGCGGTCCATCCACTCGTCCTTGAGCTTCTCGCTGGCGAACGTGTTGACGAAGAACCGGCCGACCTTCGTCTTGCAGTAGCCGGTACGCAGGTCGGCGGCGTCGACCTGCATCTTCGGCGTGCAGCCGACCTTGGCGGACAGCTGCTCCACGGTCAGGGGCGCGGCGGTCTTCTGGGTGTCGCCTGCTGCGGCGTAGTCGCCCCAGCCCCCTGAGGAGCAGCCGGCGACCAGCCCGGCCAGCAGCGCGAAAGCGGCCAGACGTGGAAATGTCGTCATGTGCGGAGGTACGCACCGAAAATCGCCTCGGTTCAGCGAAGAATGACGCAACCCTGATCGCGGAGCCGTCGCAGCACCTCGGGCTCGCCGTCGAGCTTGTTCCAGCGCAGATCGAGCTTCTCCAGCGGGGGCAGCACCGGAGGCAGCTCCCGCAGCCGGTTGTTGCGGAGGTCGAGGTGCCTGAGCCCGGGCGGCAGCGCGTCCGGCAGCTCTCGCAGCCGGTTGTTACGCAGGTCGAGCACGCGCAGCTCGCCCAGCTCGGCGATCGAAGCGGGCAGCCGGGCCAGCCGGTTGCCCTGCGCGTGCAGCTCCCGCAGCCGCCGCAGCCCGCCTATGGACTCCGGCAGCGACTCCAGCCGGTTGTTGTACAGCCGCAGCTCCACCAGCGAGGCCATCCGCCCGATGGACTCGGGCAGCCGGGTCAGCTGGTTGTCGGTGAGGTTGAGGTACGCGAGCCGCCCCAGCCGCCCGATCGCCTCCGGCACCTCGGCGAGCAGATTGTCGCTCAGGTACAGGTAGTCGGTGAGATCCAGGTCGCCGAGCTCGGGCGGGACGGAGGCGAGCCGGTTGTGCCCCAGGTCGAGCATGCGCAGCCGGGTCAGCCCGCCGATCGCGGCCGGGACCTCGGTGAGGGCGTTCTCGGCCAGGTTGAGCGACTCCAGCCCGGTCAGCTTCCAGAGGGAGGCCGGCACGCCGGCCAGCCCGTTCCCGCCGGCCGCGAGGTGCCGCAGGCGGGGGCTCAGCCGGTCGGGGATCGTGCCGACGCGGTTGCCGTACAGGAAGAGGACCTCCAGGTACGGCGGGCAGCGCGGGAACGACGTCAGCTCGTTCCCGTCCAGGTGCAGCGCCCGAAGCGCGGTCAGCCCCGAGAGGTCGGGCAGCGAGCGCAGCCGGTTGCCGTCGAGCCTGAGCTCCTCGAGCGCGACGAGCCCGGCCACCCGGTCAGGGACCTCGGAGATGTCATTCCAGGCCAGGTCGATCAGCCGGACGTCGTCGGGAACGGCCGGGAAGGAGGTCAGACCGGCAGCAGGCGCACGCATGCGGACGATCATCCCATGCGGGAGCGCAGGTCGAAGAGCTCGGACGGGGAGATGGGCATGCGGTCGATCGCGATGCCCTCGGCGTCCTCGATGGCCGAGGCGATGACCGCGGAGACGGGGATCACGCCGGCCTCGCCCGCGCCCTTGATGCCGAGCGGGTTGAGCGGCGAGGGCGTCTCCAGGTGGGCGGTCTCGATGTGCGGGATCTCGGTGGCGTACGGCATGAGGAAGTCCATGAAGGAGGCGTTCACGAGCTGGCCGTGCGGGTCGTACACCATGCGCTCGTAGAGGGCCCCGCCGATGCCCTGCGCCACTCCCCCGTGGATCTGGCCCTCCACGATCATGGGGTTGATCAGCCGGCCGCAGTCGTGCACGACCACGTACCGCACCACCTTGATCTCGGCGGTCTCCGGGTCGGTCTCGACGATCGCCGCGTGCATGCCGGACGCGAACGTGGACCTGATCGGCGAGTAGTAGTCGCGCCCCTCCAGCCCCGGCTCCTCGCCCTCGGCGACCGGCGGCCGGTCGGGAGAGGCGGTGCCGGAGAACTGGGTCGCCTTCGCGGTCTCGTCGTCGAAGGCGTAGCGCAGCGGGTTGGCCAGCACCGCCACCGTGGACAGCGGGATGGAGGCGGTCGGCGCGCCCATGACGTGCACCATCCCGTCGGTGATCTCCAGGTCGGCCGGGTCGGCCTCCAGCGCGTCGGCGGCGATCCGCAGTGCCTTCTCGCGTACTTTCCTGCAGGCCAGCGCGATGGCGTTGCCGCTGACGACGGCCGCGCGCGAGGCGAACGTGCCCACCGCGTAACCGAACCTGCGGGTGTCGCCGGTCACCACGCTCACCCGCTCGATCGGCACGCCCAGCTCGGTGGCGGCGATCTGCGCGAACACGGTCTCGTGCCCCTGCCCCTGCGAGGTGAGCCCGGTGGACACGTGCACCCGCCCGTCGGAGGTCACCTGCACGTGCCCGCCCTCGTACGGCCCCACGCCGGTGCCCTCGACGTAGCACCCGATGCCGATGCCCCTGCCCGGCCGCCTGTCGAAGGAGTCCCAGCCGATCAGCTCCTTGACCATGCGGAGCATCTCCGGGTAGTTGCCGCTGTCGTAGATCAGCGGCCGCCCGTCCTGGAACGTCATCCCCTGGTCGTACGGGAACTCGTCGGGTCCGATGAAGTTGACCTCGCGCACCTCGGTCCGGTCCTTGCCGAGGTACCCGGCGATCTTGTCCATGGTCCGCTCCATGCAGAACACGCCCTGTGGCCTGCCGGCTCCCCGGTAGGGCGTGACCTGCACGGTGTTGGTGTAGACGGCGGAGAACTCGACCCGGTAGGCCCCGATCTTGTACGGGCCCAGGAGCTGCGTCGAGGTGACGATCGGCACGATGATGCCGTAGGGCGTGTAGGCGCCGTGGTCGTGCAGGATCGTCACGTCCAGGCCGAGGACCCGGCCGTCGTCGTCGAAGCCGGCCCGTACGTACTGCACCTGGCCGCGCTCATGAGCGGATGAGACGAAGTGCTCCCTGCGGTCCTCCGTCCACTTGATCTCGCGCCCGAGCGTCATGGCCGCCCACGGCACCAGCACCTCCTCGGGCCACGGGTGCACGATCTTCACTCCGAAGCCGCCGCCCACGTCGGGCGCGATCACCTCGACCTGCGGCAGCGGCAGCTCGAGCGCGGCGGCCACGGCCATGCGGACGCTGGTGGAGGTCTGGGTGCTGGAGTAGACGCGCAGGTCCCTGCCGTCCCAGCGGGCGTACACGCCGCGTCCCTCCAGGGGCATGCTGGCGCTGCGCTCTATGTCGAGCCGGAAGGCCAGCGTGTGCGGCGCGGTCTCGATCGCCTCCCGCGCGCCGCGCCCGTCGGCACCGGCGACCTCCTGGACGAGGTGCGCGCCGACGTTGCCAGGCACGTCCTCGTGTACGAGCTGGGCGCCCTGCACCGCCTCCTCCAGGCCGACGACCGGCTTGAGCAGCTCGTAGTCGACCTCGATGAGCGCGCAGGCGTCCTCGGCCGCGTACCGGTCGGTGGCCACGACCATGACCACCGGCTCGCCGACGTGCCTGACGACGTCCCTGGCCAGCGGGTACGCGGTGCGCCCGTGCGTGAGCGCCGGGTGCGGGATCAGCAGCGGCAGCGCCCTGCCGACCCGTTCGGGCAGGTCCTCCCAGGTGTAGATGGCGACCAGCCCCTCCACGTCGAGCGCGGGGGCCACGTCGATGTCCCGGATGCGGGCGTGCGCGTGCGGCGAGCGCACGAACGCGGCGGCCAGCGCGCCGGGCCCGAGGTCGTCGAGGTAGCGGCCCTGCCCGGTGAGCAGCCTGGGATCCTCCCGCCGTTGCACGGACTCCCCGAACAGCCTCGTCGTCATGCTTCCTCCGCCAGCAGCTCGGCGGCCCGGTGGACGGCCTTGACGATGTTCTGGTAGCCGGTGCACCGGCACAGGTTGCCGGAGATGCCCTCGAGCACCTCCTCGTCCGTGGGGGCCGGGTTGTCCCGCAGCATGGCGGTCACCGTGCACAGGAACCCCGGCGTGCAGAACCCGCACTGCAGCCCGTGGCACTCGGCGAACGCCCGCTGCACCGGCGACATCGAGGGGCCCGTGGCCAGCCCTTCCACGGTGGTGATCTCGGAGCCGTCCACGGTGACCGCGAACGTCAGGCATGACCGTACCGGCTCTCCGTCGAGCAGCACGGTGCAGCAGCCGCAGACGCCGTGCTCGCAGCCGACGTGGGTGCCGGTCAGGCCGAGGTCGTGGCGCAGGCAGTCGGACAGCAGGCGGCGGGCG
>NZ_JBFAMX010000450.1:0-8587 GCF_040659615.1 Nonomuraea sp. NPDC049784 | reverse complement strand
GTGACGAGCCCCGACGGCTCGGTCTCGCGCCGCCACCTGCGGGTGGCGCTGGACGGGTGGGACGTCAACCTGGTCGACCTGGGCTCGGTCAACGGCACCCAGATCCAGCCTCCGGGTGACCCCAACTTCTACGACATCCCGCCGAACGAGCCGGTCACCATCGCCCCCGGGACGACGGTCCGGGTCGGCGTCTCCCGCACGCTCCGTTTCGAGGCGCACCGGGGCTGACGCCCTCTAACGCCTTGCGAACGCCCGCGTCCCCGAGCCCCGGGGGCGCGGGCGTTTCTCATGCGGCCCTGGGCGGCATCATGAGCCTCACGCCGTCCTATACGGCCTCTAATGGCCTCATGCAGTCATATGCGACTCTATGGGCCGCATACAGCCATACGAAGCTTATGTGGCCCCGTGCGTTCCTATGCGGCCAGGAACTCGCGGGCGCCGCGCAGCCGGGTCCGCAGCCGCCGCTGGGTGGCCGTGCAGTCCAGCCGGACCTCGAACGGCCCGGGCAGTCCGGCGTCGGACCGGCGGCCGGGCCGCAACCGCGCCGCGTCGAGGCCGTCCCGCCGGGCGATGAGCGACCCCAGCTCGTACCGGCTCACGGCGTCGATCCCCGCGACGTGCAGCACCCCCGAGAGCCCGCGGACCGCCGCCTCCACGAGCGCCGCGGCGAGATCCCCGACGTGGACGGGGCACTTCACGTCGTCGGTGAACAGCACCCCCTGATCGCGCCCCGTCGCGAGCGAGCGCGCCAGCGACTCGTGCGTCGATCCGCCGTTCCCGACGATCAGGGATGTCCTGACGATCGCCGCGTCCGGCAGCACGGCCCGCACCGCCGTCTCGGCCGCCGCCTTGGCCGCCCCGTACGGGCTGACCGGGTCGGGCGGGCACGCCTCGTCATAGCGCGGGGCGGCCCCCGAGAACACGGCATCACTGGAGACGTGCACCAGCCGCCCGCCAGTCCGCGAGAGGGCCCGCGCGACGTGCGCGGCGCCGTCCGCCGTGCTCACCCAGTCCGCCTTCCGGTACGCCGCGTTGATCGCCACCTCCGGCCGGAACGCCGCCACGGCGGCCTCCACGGACTCGCGCGAGCGCACGTCCAGCGGCAGCCACTCCACCCCCGGACGCTCCGCGGGCCGGGCGGTCAGGTAGGTGGCGCCCACGTCGTGTCCCGCGGCCGCGCAGAGCCGTACGAGCTCGCCGCCGAGGAACCCGCTCCCGCCCACGATGAGAACCCTCATGGGCCGCCACGCTACCGGGCTCCGGCGCGGCTAGCCGGTCCGGAAGGCGCGTACGCCCCGCAGCAGCCGCACCGCTGCCTCCAGCCCGCTCGCCGCCTCCAGCGCGCGCCCCGCGGCCGTGGCGAAGCGGCTCAGCAGGTGCTCGTCCCCATCTCCGAACGCCCGCCCGGCGACCCACACGAACGTGTGGTCGCGCGTCGCCAGCGGCACCTGAGCGGCCAGGAAGCCCGGCTCGCCCACCGTCACGTCGTGCGCCAGCCGCACCGTCGCCGGCGACGTCGCGAGCTCCTTCAGCACCCCCGACTCGGCCAGCCACCGGCGCACGCGCAGCGGATCGCCCGGCGGCCCGTGCATGTGGATCGGATCAGCCTCCCGCCGCAGCGCGTCCACGCGCACGAAACCCGCATAGGCCGTGCCCGTGACGGCAGCGGCGGCCCTGGCCAGCCGATCGGCCAGGTCCGTGGCCTCCAGGCAGGAGAACGAGGCGATGAGCTCACGCATGGCGACATTGACATGGTTGTATGGCATCGCGGTGGTCCCTCGGGGAGGGCGAGATCGCGCGGCCCGATCGCGCGATCTCAGGGTGCCCTGACTATCGCCCCCGACGCGCCCCTTGACTAGCCCTCAACCGGAAATCTGGATTTTTTACCCAGATCCGCCCCAGGTTCCGCTGCGGCAACCAAATCCCCACGAGGCCGTCACGACGGCCGCAGGCGCGACCACGCCACGTCGTCCACCCGCGTCCCGTCCGCCGTGACGAACAACCCCCGATGCACGCCCTCCCTGCTGAACCCGGACCGCTCCAGCACCCGGTGCGAGGCCGTGTTCCCCGCCTCGGTGCCGGCCACGATCCGGTGCAGGGGCGTGTTCGCGAACGCCCAGTCCACCAGCATCCCGACCGCCCGCGTCATGAACCCCTTCCCCCGGTACTCGGGCACCAGGGAGTAGCCCACCATGGCCTGCCCCAGCGACGGCACGACCTGCACCAGCTGCACGTGCCCCGCGAACGCCCCCGAGGCCGCGTCCCTGATCGCCAGCTCGATCCGCTGCCCCGACACCCACCAGTACCCGGTGTACCGGCAGCGGCGCTCGTCGTCCTCCGGCGTGCTCAGCGGCCCCATGTGGTACCGCGCCACGCTCGGATCGGCCAGCATCCGGTGGTAGTCGGCCGCGTCCTCCACGGCCAGCGGCACCAGCCGCACCACCCCGTCGCACAGCTCCCCGCCCTCGAAGAACGGCAGGTACGGCTCCGCCGCCGGCACCCCGTCCCCCTCGAGGCGGGCGAACGTGACCATGTCGACGTGCCGTCCGTCCCGGAGCCGCTTGGCGTCCCGCCTGCGGCCCTCCTCCCGGAAGCCCGCCTTGTACGCCACCCGCAGGCTCGCCACGTTCTCCACCGCGGCCTGCAGCTCCATCCTGCGCATTCCGTGGTCGAACGCCCAGTCGGTAACCGCCCTGGCGGCCGTCGCCGCCACATTCTTGCCCCGCGCCCACGGCGCCACCATGTAGCCGATCTCGGCCACGCCCCAGTGGTCCGGCGGCCGGACGCCGACGGAGCCGACGTACTGGCCGTTCTCCGTGATCGCGAACTCCGCGCCGCCGCCCTCCCACTTCTCCGCGGCCCTGTCGAAGTAGCCGCGCGCGTGCTCCGGCCCGAAGGGCGACGGCAGCCCGGGCATGAACCAGGCGGTCACCGGGTCATCGCACGTCTTGGCGATCGCCTCGGCGTCCGCCTCCGCGGGAGGCCGCAGGATCAGGGGACCGGTGGAGATGACATCGCGCGGGAGCATCCCCCATAGATACCGTGCGTCCGGAGCCCCTCGAAAGCCCTATAACCTTGCGGCCATGGGTTTCCGCAGGCATGGGCCTTTCCGGGTGGGGGATCAGGTGCAGCTCACCGACCCCAAGAACAAGCGCCACACGATCACGCTCAAAGAGGACGGCGTCTTCCACACCCACAAGGGCGCCATCCCGCACAGCGACCTGATCGGGCAGCCCGAAGGCTCCGTCGTGCGCTCCTCGGGAGGCACCCAGTACCTCGCCTTCCGGCACCTGCTGCAGGACTACACGCTGGCCATGCCGCGCGGCGCGGCCGTCATCTACCCCAAGGACGCCTCGATGATCGTCGGCATGGCCGACATCTTCCCGGGCGCGCGGGTGATCGAGGCCGGGGTCGGCTCCGGCGCGCTGACGTGCTTCCTGCTGCGCGCCGTCGGCCCCGACGGGCACGTCACCTCGTACGAGCGGCGCCAGGAGTTCGCGGACGTGGCCCGCAAGAACGTCGAGAAGTTCTACGACGACCCCATGGACGCCAACTGGCGCCTGGTCGTCGGCGACCTGGTGGCCGCCATCGACGAGATCGACGTCGACCGGGTGATCCTCGACATGCTGGCCCCGTGGGAGTGCGTCGACGCCGCCGCCAAGGCGCTCACGCCCGGTGGCGTGATCTGCTGTTACGTCGCCACGACCACGCAGATGTCCAAGACCGTCGAGACGATTCGCGATCACGGGTGTTTCACCGAGCCGCATGCGTGGGAGACCCTGGTTCGCGACTGGCATGTCGAAGGACTCGCGGTGAGACCGGATCATCGGATGATCGGCCACACGGGGTTCCTTGTCACCGCCCGCCGCATGGCGGACGGAGTGACGCCCCCGCCGAGACGCCGTCGACCGAAGGGGACCACCGAAGAACTATGACAATTTGGCCACGGGGGTGCGCTGGTGCGTGACACGGGAACAGATTGCCGTGTTCATGTGCTGGGAGTATTAAACGCACGATTGAGGATTATTCACCGAATACTGAATGTCACTCTACGAACACTGCCCGGCCAGGTTACGGAGGGGCCCGAGATAGGTAAGGTCCTTAGTAGTCGCCCTCGACTGGGAAGGAGGTGACGGGGCGTGGCAGCTCGCGATGATGCTGAGGCTCGAGCCGCGCAGCGCGAACGGGAGGTCGCTGATCTTTCAACACAGGTCTCCTTCCTCCAGGAGGAGATCACCGCGCTGAGGCGGAAGCTGGCCGAGTCACCCCGTCAGGCCAGGGTCCTCGAAGAGCGTCTCCATGAGGCACAGGCCAATCTGGCGGCCGTGACCGGCCAGAACGAGCGCCTGGTGGCCACACTCAAGGAGGCCAGGGACCAAATCGTAGCTCTCAAGGAGGAGGTCGACCGGCTGGCGCAGCCGCCATCCGGCTTCGGCACCTTCCTCGAGGCCAGAGAAGACGGCACGATCGAGGTGTTCACCGGCGGTCGCAAGCTCCGGGTGAACGTCAGCCCTGCCGTCGACGTCGACTCGCTGCGGCGTGGCCAGGAGGTCATGCTCAACGAGGCCCTCAACGTGGTCGAAGCGCTCGGCTACGAAGAGGTCGGCGAGATCGTGATGCTCAAAGAACTGCTCGACGAGGGCAAGCGGGCCCTGGTCATCTCGCACGCCGACGAAGAGCGCGTCGTGCGACTGGCCGACTCGCTGATCGGCCAGCCCATCAGGGCCGGTGACTCGCTCCTGCTCGAGCCTCGCTCCGGCTACGTCTACGAGCGCATACCCAAGTCCGAAGTCGAAGAGCTCGTGCTGGAGGAGGTCCCCGACATCTCCTACGAGGAGATCGGCGGCCTCATGCGGCAGATCGAGCAGATCAGGGACGCCATCGAGCTGCCCTATCTGCACGCCGACCTGTTCCGCGAGCACAAGCTGCGGCCCCCCAAGGGCGTACTGCTGTACGGCCCGCCCGGCTGCGGTAAGACGCTCATCGCCAAGGCCGTCGCCAACTCCCTGGCCAAGCAGGTCGCGGAGAAGACCGGCCAGTCCGGCAAGAGCTTCTTCCTCAACATCAAGGGTCCCGAGCTGCTCAACAAGTACGTCGGCGAGACCGAGAGGCACATCCGCCTGGTCTTCCAGCGGGCCCGCGAGAAGGCCTCAGAGGGCACCCCGGTGATCGTGTTCTTCGACGAGATGGACTCGATCTTCCGCACCCGAGGCTCCGGCGTGTCCTCCGACGTGGAGAACACCATCGTCCCTCAGCTGCTGTCGGAGATCGACGGGGTCGAGGGCCTGGAGAACGTCATCGTCATCGGCGCCTCCAACCGCGAAGACATGATCGACCCGGCGATCCTGCGGCCCGGCCGCCTGGACGTCAAGATCAAGATTGAGCGGCCGGACGCCGAGGCGGCCAAGGACATCTTCTCCAAGTACCTCATCGCCGACCTGCCGCTGCACCCGGACGACCTTTCGGAGCACTCCGACTCCCGCGAGGCCACCATCCAGGGCATGATCCAGAGCGTCGTCGAGCGCATGTACACCGAGAGCGAGGAGAACCGCTTCCTCGAGGTGACCTACGCCAACGGCGACAAGGAAGTCCTCTACTTCAAGGACTTCAACTCCGGCGCGATGATCCAGAACATCGTCGACCGGGGCAAGAAGATGGCCATCAAGCAGTTCCTCGAAACCGGCCAGAAGGGCCTGCGGGTGCAGCACCTGCTCACGGCCTGCGTGGACGAGTTCTCCGAGAACGAGGACCTGCCCAACACCACCAACCCCGACGACTGGGCCCGCATCTCCGGCAAGAAGGGCGAGCGGATCGTCTACATCCGTACGCTCGTCTCCGGCAAGCAGGGCACGGAAGCCGGCCGGTCCATCGACACCGTCGCCAACACCGGCCAGTACCTGTAACACCTCGGACGGGAGGGCCTGCGCGGCCCTCCCGTCCGCGTGTCCGCGCCCTTCTTTCCGCCAGCCCCTCGGTTCGGTGTGCGCCGTGGGCGCCGGCGCTTCTACGTCCGGCCGGGACGCGAGCCTCCCCCCGAACGGGTCTCGCGCGCGGCACCCCGAGGCCTCGGCGGGCGCATCGTTCCCGTGCGGGACGCCGGCCTCAGGGCGGTGCCCTGTCCTTCGGGCGGGAGCCCGATCCCTCCCTCGCCGAAGGGTCTCCTCTTCGTTGGGGGTGCCGGTCCTCTTGAAGACCCCGGCCGGAGTACGGAGGCGAGCGGCGGCGGCGGGGGAGTGGGACGAACCCGGCGGTTTCGCGCCCCTCGAGGCAGGAGGGAAGCACACCCACGCGCGGAAGTCGCGGCGACACGGCAGATACGCATGCACGCCACTCCGATGAGGCGCACACTGGGCTCGTGACCACGCTGAAACGAGTAGATGTGCACGTCGAAGGCATCGTTCACGGCGTGGGCTTCCGCCCCTTCGTCTACTCGCTGGCCCGCCGCCTGGGCCTGGCCGGGCGCGTGCGCAGAGACGTCAACGGGGTGCACATCGAAGTCGAAGGAGCCCTCGCGGGAGTCGAGGAGTTCCTCACCGCGCTGGAACGCGACGCGCCCGCCCTGTCCGAGATCCGGCACCTCACCATCGTCAGCGGCGAGCCCGCCGGCCACAGCGGCTTCACCATCGCCGCCGGCGACGCCTCAGGCCCGCTCCGCCCCCTCGTCTCCGCCGACACCGCCACCTGCGCCGACTGCCTGCGCGAGCTCGCCGACCCCGCCGACCGCCGCCACGGCCACCCGTTCATCGACTGTGCCGGCTGCGGCCCCCGCTTCACGATCGTGCGCGGCGTGCCGTACGACCGGACGCTGACCACCATGGCCGGCTTCGGCATGTGCCAGGCCTGCGCCGCCGAATACCACGACCCCGGCGACCGCCGCTTCCACGCCCAGCCCACCTGCTGCCCCGCCTGCGGGCCCCGGCTGCGGCTGCACGACGCCCGCGGCGCCGAGCTGTGCGGCGACCCCATCGCCGGGGCCGTCACCCTGCTGCGCGCCGGGCGCGTCGTCGCCGTCAAGGGCCTCGGCGGCTTCCACCTCGCCGTGCCCGCCGCCGACGAGCCGGCCACCGCCACGCTCCGGGGCCGCAAGCACCGCGAGGAGAAGCCGTTCTCGATCATGGTCGCCGACCTGGCGCAGGCCCGGCGGCTGTGCGAGATCGACGACCTCGCCGCCGAGCTGCTCACCAGCCGCGCCCGCCCCATCGTGCTGCTGCCCCGCCTCCCCGGCGCCCCCGTGGCCCCCTCCGTGGCGCCCGGCGACCGCAGCCTCGGCCTCATGCTGCCCAACACGGCCCTCCACCACCTCCTGCTCGCCCAGCTCGCCGAGCCCCTCGTCCTCGCCGGAGGGAACGTCTCCGACGAGCCCGCCGCCCACGAAGACGCCGACGCGCTCACCCGGCTCAGCGGCATCGCCGACGCCTTCCTCATCCACGATCGCCCCATCCACGTACGCACCGACGACTCGGTCGTGCGGCCCATGGCAGGCGAGGTGACCGTGCTGCGCCGCGCCCGCGGGTACGCGCCCGAGCCGTTCGCCCTCCGCCGGCCGGCGCCACGGCCCGTCCTCGCCTGCGGCGCCGACCTGGACAGCACCTTCTGCCTGGTCGAAGGGCGGCGCGCGTTCGTCTCCCAGCACATCGGCGATCTGGAGAACCGCGAGACGCTCAGGTCGTTCGCGGAGGGCATTGAGCACTTCCGCGGACTTTTCGGCATCCGGCCCCAGATCGTGGCGCACGACCTGCACCCCGGCTACCTGTCGACCAGACACGCCATGGAGATCCCCGGCGTCGAACACGTCGCCGTCCAGCACCACCACGCCCACATCGCCTCCTGCCTGGCCGACAACGGCGACCCCGGGCCCGTACTGGGAGTCGTCTTCGACGGGCTCGGCCACGGCCCCGACGGCACCCTGTGGGGCGGCGAATTCCTCCGCGCCGACCTCACCTCCTTCGAACGCCTCGGCCACCTCGCCCAGGTGCCCCTGCCGGGCGGGACGGCCGCCGTCCGGCAACCCTGGCGCATGACCGCCGCCTACCTCGGCGACGACCACCCCGGCCTGGCCGTCGCCCGCCGCAACCCCTGGGCCGAGGCGCTCAGGCTCGCCCCCGGCTCCCCGCTGACCTCCAGCGCGGGCCGCCTCTTCGACGCCGTCTGCGCGCTGCTCGGGATCCGGGACAAGATCACGTACGGGGGGCAGGCGGCGATCGAGCTCGAACAGCACGCCGACCCTTCCGAGCGCGGCACGTACGAGGCCGCCATGCACCGCGGAGACCTGCTCGTCATGGAAGGCGCCGGCCTCGTCCGCGCCGCCGCCGCGGACCTGGCGGCCGGGGTGGACACGCGCGTGATCGCCGCCCGCTTCCACAACGGCCTGGCCGACGCCGTCACCCGCGCCTGCGACACCCTAAGGCAGGCCACAGGGCTGTCGGCCGTGGCGCTGTCGGGCGGGGTCTTCCAGAACGCGCTGCTGCTCGAACGCACGGCCGCACTGCTGCGCGCGGCCGGGTTCCGCGTGCTCAGGCACGTCCGGGTGCCACCCAACGACGGCGGCATCAGCCTGGGCCAGGCGGCCATCGCCGCCGCCCGCGAC
>NZ_JBFAMX010000449.1:0-8609 GCF_040659615.1 Nonomuraea sp. NPDC049784 | reverse complement strand
CGGACCGGTGACCTGGCGCGGTGGACGTTCGACGGGGAGCTGGAGTTCGCGGGGCGGGCCGACGGGCAGGTGAAGATCCGCGGCTACCGGATCGAGCCCGGCGAGGTGGAGTCCGTCCTGGAGAGCTCCCCGGACGTGGACCGCGCCGTGGTCGTCGCCACGTCGGGCGCGGGGCGGCGGCTCGTCGCCTACCTCGTCCTGTCTCACGGTGGCGCGCCGGATCGGGTGCGTGAGCACGCCGCCGCCCGGCTGCCCAAGCACCTCCTGCCCGCCCGATACGTCACCCTCGACCGTCTCCCGCTCACCCCGCACGGCAAGGTCGACCGCGCGGCCCTGCCCGATCCGGCGCTCCCCGCCCCCGCCGCCAGGGAGCCGGGGACACCGCGCGAGAAGGAGCTGTGCGAGCTGTTCGCCGAGGTCCTGGACACGGGGGTGGTGGGCGCGGACGCCGACTTCTTCGACTCCGGCGGCGACTCGCTGCTCGCCATGCGGCTCACGGCGGCGATCGAGTCCAGGCTGGGCGTCCGCACGAGCATCGCCGCCCTGTTCGAGGCGCCCACCCCCGCCAGGCTCGCCGTGAGGCTGGACAGGGCGGCGACCGAGCTGGACCTGTCGCCGCTGCTGACACTCCGGCCGGAGGGCGACAGACCGCCGCTGTTCTGCGTGCACCCCGGCCGGGGCATCGGCTGGTCGTACACCGCGCTCCTGCCCCACCTGACCCCCGGCCGCCCGGTCCACGCGCTGCAGTCCCCGTCGCTCCAGGCCGGCTGGACGCTCCCGGGAAGCATGCGGGAGCTGGCCGAGGACTACCTGACGCGCGTCAGGGCCGTCCGCCCCGAGGGGCCGTACCTGCTGCTCGGGCACTCCTTCGGTGGCCTGCTCGCGTACGAGATGGCCGCCTGCCTGCGGGAGTCCGGGCAGGAGGTGGGGCTGGTGGCCTCGCTCGACGCCTTCCCGTGGCCGGCCGGGTTCCCGGCGGATCCCGAGGCGGTCGAGCAGGAGGCGCTGACCATCCTGCTGCGCACCCGCACGCTTCACCCCTACGCCCAGCCGGGGCCGCTGGAGCGGGCCCGGGTGTTCGCGGCGGTGCGCGCCAGCGAGGGCCCGCTGTCGGGGCTGGACGACGAGCGGCTGTCCGCCGTGGCCGACACGGTGGCCGGGCATCTCCGGCTGGCGGTCACGTACCGGCCGCCACCCTTCGACGGGACGGTGCTGCTCTACTCGGCCACCGCCCAGCCCGGCGGCGTGTCCTCGGCGGTCAAGGCCGAGCGCTGGGCCCCCGCGCGCGTACGCGTCCACGATCTCGACTGCGGGCACAGCGACCTGCTCAGGCCGGGGCCCGCCGCCGAGATCGCCAGAGTCCTCCAACCGATCCTGCGGGAGTTCTGATGGTGCCGGTTGAGTACGAGTTCCCCGTGTCGCCCGCGCAGGCCAGGATGCTGGTGCTGGATCAGCTCAATCCCGGCACGGCCCAGTACAACGTGCCCGTGGCCTTCGCCGTGCACGGATCGTTCGACGTGGCGGCCTTCAGCGCGGGCCTGGACGCGGCGGTCGCCCGGCACGAGTCGCTGCGCACCGTGTTCCGGCCGCACGACGGCCAGTACGTGCAGGTGGTGGCGGAGGAGGGCAAGGCGGCGCTGCGGGTGGAGCGGGACGTGCCCGTGGCCGAGTCGTACCCGCTGATGGTGGCGGAGGCGGGGACGCCGTTCGACGTGGCGGCGGGGCCGCTGCTGCGGTGCGTCGTGTACGCGCTGGACGACGGCAGCCACCGCGTCCTGTTGACCGCCCACCACCTGGTGTGCGACGGCTGGTCCCTGCGGATCCTCCTCCGCGACATCGCCGACGCCTACCGCCTTGCCGCACCTCCAGCGTCCGATGGTGGGCGTCCGTCCGATGATCACAGCGGGTCGCCGGAGGTCCAGGACGGTGGGGAGCCACCGCTGCAGTACCCCGACTACGCGGTCTGGCAGCGGGAGCGGCTGGACTCCCATGCCCTCGACGAGGCCGTCGCGTTCTGGGCCGAGTCGCTCAGGGACGCGCCCACGACCCCGGCGCTCCCCACAGACCATCCCCGCCCCGCCGTGCAGTCCGCCGCCGGGGGCGTCGAGCGGATCGCGCTGCCCCCGGACACGCGGGAGCGCCTGGCGAAGGTGGCCGCCGAGCGGAACGCGACGCCGTTCATGGCGTTGTTCGCGGCCTTCGCCGCGTTCCTCGCCAGGATCTCGGGGCAGCGGGACCTCGTCGTGGCCACACCCGTCTCAGGCCGCGACCACCCCGACGTCCAGGGCCTGGTCGGCCTGCTGGCCAACACCCTCGCCGTCCGCGCGGACCTGTCGGGCGAACCGTCCTTCCTCGACCTCCTCACCCGCGTACGCGACCGCTTCCTCGCCGCCCACCCGTACCAGGAGGCGCCGTTCGAGGCCGTCGTCCAGGCCGTGGCGCCCGGCAGGGAGCTCAGCCACGACCCGCTCGTGCAGGTGATGATGGCCTTCGAGGACGACGCCGGCATGCGGCTCGACCTGCCGGGCGCCGTCACGGAGCGCGTCGAGCTGCTGCTGAGCGAGGCCAAGTTCGACCTGCTCCTGAACGTGGAGCGGGACGCGGACAGCCTGGCCGCCCAGTTCATCTACCGCGCCGACCTGTTCACACCCGGGACCGTCCGCCACTGGGCCCGCGCCTTCGCGACATTCGTGAACGGCCTGCTCGACCGGCCGGACCTGCCCATCACCGCGGTCGACCTCCTCTCACCCGATGACCGCCGTCTGGTGCTCGGCGACTGGAACCGCACCGCGCCGGCCACTGGCGCCCCCACTGGCGATCGCCTGGTCCCCGACCTGGTGGCCGACCGCGCACTCGAACGCCCTGACGCGACGGCGCTGGTGTACGGCTCGACCTCGCTCACGTACCGCGACCTGATGGAGCGGGCGGACGGCCTGGCCGCCCGGCTGCGCGCGGCAGGCGTGGGGCCGGAGGTCCCGGTGGGGCTCTGCCTGCCCAGGGGCGCCGACATGGCGGTGGCGGCCCTCGCGGTGCTGCGCGCGGGCGGCGCGTACGTCCCGCTCGACCCCGGCCATCCGGAGGCCCGGCTGAGGTTCATGGTCGCGGACGCCGGGGTCCGCCTGCTGATCGCCGCGGAGCCCAGAGACCTGGGCGCTCCGGTGATGCGACCCGACGGAGAAGCGCCCGCGATCGGGCCCGCGGCCACGTCGGAGCCCACCCTCACGGACACCGCCTACATCCTCTACACCTCCGGCTCCACCGGCACCCCCAAGGGCGTGGCCGTCGAGCACCGCGCCCTGCTCAACCTGGCGACCGCCGTGCGCCCCCAGTTCCCCGTGACCGGCGACGACCGGGTGCTGCAGTACGTGTCGTTCGGGTTCGACGTGGCCGTGTCCGACCTGTTCTTCGCCTTCGTCGCCGGGGCCGAGCTGCACGTGGCGGCCGAGTGCGAGCGGCTCGGCGAGGACCTGTACGCCCGGCTGCGCGACTCCCGGATCACCTACGCCTTCCTGCCACCGTCCGCCGCCATGTCGCTGCCGTGCCCGCCCGGCGCCCTCCCCGACCTGCGCACGCTGGCCATCGGGGGCGAGGCGTGCCCGGCCGAGCTGGTCGAGCGCTGGGCGACGGCGTCGCGCCGGGTGGTGGACGCGTACGGGCCGAGCGAGACCGCGGTCTACGCCACCACGGCCGACCTCGTGCCCGGCGAGCCGGTGGTGATCGGGCGTCCGGTGGCGAACGCGCGCGCGTACGTGCTGGACGAGCGGCTGCGCCCGGTGCCCGCGGGCGTGGTGGGCGAGATCTACCTGGCGGGCGCGGGGATGGCCCGGGGGTACGCCAACCGGCCCGGCCTGACGGCGGAGCGCTTCGTCGCGAACCCGTTCGGCGAACCGGGCGAGCGCATGTACCGCACAGGCGACCTCGGCAGGCACGACGCCGACGGGGTCCTGTCCTACCTCGGGCGGGTGGACACGCAGGTCAAGCTGAGAGGCTTCCGGGTCGAGCTGGGAGAGATCGAGACGGTCCTGGCCGCGCACCCGGGCGTCTCGGTCGCGGCGGCGACCGTGCGCGGCGACCGGCTGGCGGTGTACGCGGTCCCCACGGACGACAGGGCCGACGACGGGGCCGCCGAGGGGCCGACTGCCGGGGAGCTGCGGGCCTGGCTGGGCGAGCGGCTACCCGGTTACATGGTCCCCGACACGGTCGTCTTCCTGGACGAGCTGCCCCACAACAAGTCCGGCAAGGTGGACAGGTCCCGGCTGCCCGATCCCCCGCTCACCCGCCCCGATCTGGACCGGCCGTACGTCGCCCCGGCCACCGCGACCGAGCGGCGGCTGGCGGAGGTGTGGGCCGAGGTGCTCGGCCTGACCAGGATCGGCGCGCAGGACAACTTCTTCGACCTGGGCGGCAACTCGATCAGGCTGCTCGCCGTCCTGACGGCGCTGCGCGAGCGCGGCGACGACGGCGGGCTCAAGCTGGTGGACCTGTTCAGGCACCCCACGGTCGCTGCCCTCGCCGCCCGCCTGGACGGTCCCGGACAGGCGGACCACGGCGAGTCCCGGCGACGCGGGCAGGGCAGGCGGGAGCGGCTGGCAGCGCGCAGGAACGCTCTGAAAGGCGGTACGGAATGACCGACGCACCGGCGGTGGCCATCGTGGGGATGAGCGGCCGCTTCCCCGGCGCCCGCGACCTCGCCGAATACTGGCGCAACCTGCGCGACGGTGTCTGCTCGATCGCCGACTTCGGCGAGGAGGAGCTGGCGGCCGGGGTGGACGCCGGCGAGCTGCGCAGCCCCGGTTACGTGCCGGCCAAGGGCTTCCTGGCGGACGCGGACCGGTTCGAGCACGAGCTGTTCGGGTTCAACGCCACGGAGGCGGCGGCACTGGACCCGCAGCACCGGCTGCTGCTGGAGACGGCGTGGTCGGCGCTGGAGGACGCCGGGTACGACCCGCGTGACGCCCCGGACGGCACGGGCGTGTACGTGGGCGGCGGGCCCACCGAGCACTCGGTCGCGGCCCAGGTCGACCGGCGGCTGCACGCCCGGCTCGGACCCATGCACGTGCGGATCTTCACGGACCGGGAGTTCCTGGCGGGGTGGCTGTCGTACCGGCTGGGGTTGACCGGGCCGAGCCTGACCGTGCACACGGGCTGCTCGACCTCTCTGGCCACGGTGCACGTGGCCGTGCAGGCGCTGCTGGCCGGCGAGTGCGACCTGGCTCTGGCGGGCGGCGTGTCCATCGGGTCCCCGTACAAGCGCGGATACCTGTACGAGCCCGGCGGCATCTACTCGCCGGACGGAAGGTGCCGCCCGTTCGACGAGAAGGCGGCGGGCATGGTCGGCGGCGACGGCGTCGGGCTGGTGGTGCTCAGGCGGCTGGAGGACGCACTGGCCGACGGCGACCCGATCCACGCGGTCATCCGCGGCACGGCGGTCACCAACGACGGCGCCGCCCGGGTGGGCTTCACCGCGCCCGGCGTGGACGGCCAGACGGCCGCCATCCTCGAGGCGTGGGCGGCGGCGGGGCTGGACCCGGCGGACGCGCAGTTCCTGGAGGCGCACGGGACGGGGACGGACCTCGGGGACCGGATCGAGGTGGCGGCCGCGACCGCGGCCTTCGCCGGGGCCCGGTGCGAGCTCGGCTCCGTGAAGTCCAACATCGGCCACCTGAACGCGGCGGCGGGCGTGGCGGGGCTGATCAAGGTCGCGTTGATGCTGGCCCACCGCACGATGGTGCCCACGGTGAACGTCACCCGCCCGCACCCCGACCTGGACCTCGACGCCACCCCGTTCCACCTGCTCACCGAGGCGAAGGAGTGGGACGCCCGGGGGCCGCGACTGGCGGGGGTGTCGTCGCTCGGCATCGGCGGCACGAACGTCCACGCCGTCCTGGAGGAAGCCCCGCCACCGGTCCGGCGCTCACCAATGCCCTCTGGCCGGGCCACCGAGGCGTCCCCGCACCGGAGCACCCCCGCGGCGCCCGGTCAGGGCGCGGCCACCGTCGTGCTGCCGCTTTCCGCACGCACTCAGGCGCAGCTCGACACCGCGGCCCGGCGCCTGGCCGCCGCGCTGCGCGAGCCCGGCGCGCCGCCGCTGGCCGACGTCGCCCACACGCTCACCCACGGCCGGGCCGCCCTGGACGTGCGCGCCTATGTGGTCGCCGCCACCCACGAGGGGGCGGCGGGCGCCCTGGAGACCTCGACTTCGGCCAAGGATCCGCTGGGCGAGGCCTGGGCGGCGGGCGAGGACGTCGCCTGGCCCGCGACCGGGCGGCGGGTCCACCTCCCCACGTACCCGTTCGCGGGAGACAGCCACGGCGCGCTCACCCTCGGCGCCCCGCCCGCCGCCCCCGAGCCACAGCCGGACGACACGGCGACGGCGGTGACCGGGCTGTTCCTGACCACCCTGGCCCTGACCGGCCCGTCTGACCTGGACAGGACGTACTTCGCCGTCGGCGGCGACTCCCTGACGGCCGTCTTCCTGGTCAGCGAGCTGCGCGACCGATTCGGCCTGGACATCCCCATCGAGACCTTCCTCCGCGAGCACACCCTGAACGAGATCATCTCCAAGGCCCTGAACCCCGAGGACGACGACCCCCTCGGCGACCTCCTGGACGAGCTGGAGCGATGAGACCCGCGCCGGACCCCGCCGGGATCGACGAGCTGGACCTCCTCGACCCCCGCCTCCACGCCGCCCACGACCTCACCCCCGTGTGGCGCTGGCTGCGCGCCTACGACCCGGTGCGCAGGCACGAGCGGTTCTGGAGCGTCACCCGCCACGAGGACGTCCTGCGCGTCGTGCGCGACCCCGCCACGTTCACCTCGCTCCAGGGCAACATGCTGCGCACCCTCCTGCGCGGCCATGACCCCGGCGCGGGCAAGATGCTGGTCGTCACCGACGGCCCCGCGCACACCCGCCTGCGCCGCCTCCTGACGCCCGGCTTCGGCCCCCGCACGCTCGGCCCCGTCACGCGCTCCATCACCGCCGCCACCCGCGAGCTGCTCGGCGCGCTGGTACGGCGCGGCGGCGGCGACTTCGTGGCCGAGGTGGCCGCCCAGGTGCCGCTACGCGCGATCTGCGAGCTCCTGGGCGTGCCCGAGCAGGACCGGCAGCGCGTCCTGGAGCTGACGAACGAGGCCATGCTGGGCGAGGGTGACGGCGCGGGCACCGGGATTCCCGCCAGGATCGCCCAGAGCGAGATCCTGCTCTACTACACCCGCCTGGCCGCCCAGCGCAGGGCGGCTCCGGGCGACGACGTCGTCAGCCTGCTCGTGGCCGGCGGCCTCACCGAGGAGGAGGTGCTGCTCAACTGCTACAACCTCATCATCGGCGGCGACGAGACCGCCCGCCTGGCGATGGCCGGGGGCGTGCTGGCGCTGGCCACGTACGACGAGCAGTGGGCGCGGCTGCGTGCCGACCCTGAGCTGATCGGCACGGCCGTCGAGGAGATCCTGCGCTGGACCACCCCCGCCGCGCACGTCGGCAGGGCCGCCACCCGGGACGTCGAGCTGGCCGGACGCCGGATCGCGGCCGGTGACGTGCTGGCGCTCTGGACCGCCTCCGCCAACCGGGACGAGGCCGTGTTCGACGACGCCGACCGCTTCGACGTGGGCAGGAGTCCGAACCGGCATCTGACGTTCGGCTACGGCCCGCACTTCTGCCTGGGCGCCCAGCTCGCCCGCGCCGAGATCACCGCCCTGCTGGCCGAGCTGCGCGCGAGCGTGCGGGCCATCGAGGTGACCGGCTCGGTGACCTGGCTGCCGTCGAACTTCATCAACGGCATCGGCTCGCTCCCCGTCGCGCTGACATAGCGTGAAAGTATGTCCGTCCATCTGAACCACACCATCGTGCAGGCGAGGGACAGGGACGAGACCGCCGCGTTCCTCGTGGACGTCCTCGGTCTGGAGCCGGCGCCGGTGTACGGGCCGTTCCGCGTCGTCACGCTCGGCAACGACGTCTCGCTCGACGTCATGCAGTCGGGCGGGACGGTGATCCCGCAGCATTACGCGTTCCTGGTCGGCGAGGAGGAGTTCGACCAGATCTGGGAACGGATCAAGAGCCGCGGCCTGACGTACTGGGCCGATCCGCACCATGAGCAGCCGGGGCGGATCAACACCCACGACGGCGGCCGCGGCCTCTACTGGTCCGATCCCAACGGCCACAACCTGGAGATCATCACGGTCCCGTACGGCGGCTGGGGCTAGGAGCCAGGGCCTCCACCTAGGGGGCCAGGGCCTCCAGCGCCTCCTCAGCCCGGCGCATCGCCTCCTTGGCGTCGAGCGTGACGAACTCGCGGTCGAAGCCGAGGTCGTGGAAGACGTCCGTCACGCCCCTGGCGGCCAGCTCGTCCACGTCACGCCGGATCTTCTCGTACGTGCCCGTCAGTGGCCGGTCTTCGTCCGCCGCCCGGACCTGCGTGACGCCGCGGCACACGAAGCGGAACGCGGCCGCGTCCCTGCCCGACTCCGCCAGCGTGGCCTTGATCAGCTCCACCCGCTCGGCGACCGCGGACAGGTCCTCCCTGCTGGAGCTCACCCATCCGTCGGCCAGCCGCCCGGCGCGGCGCAGCGCGACCTCGGCGGTGCCGCCCAAGACGTTCGGCGGGCGCCCGGGC
>NZ_JBFAMX010000448.1:0-8622 GCF_040659615.1 Nonomuraea sp. NPDC049784 | reverse complement strand
TGCCCAGCCGCTGGCTCATGCCCAGCGAGAACCCGCCCGCCTTCCTGCCCGCCGCCGCTGTGAGGCCGACCAGGTCGAGCACGTCGGCGACCCGGGTGTCGGGGATGGCGTTGGTCTGGGCGAGATAGAGCAGGTGCTTGTACGCGCTCCGCCCCGGGTGCACGGCCTGAGCCTCCAGCATCGAGCCGACCGCGCGCAGCGGATGCCTGAGCGTGTGATGGGGACGGCCGTTGATGGTGGCGGTGCCGGAGGTGGGCAGGTCGAGGCCGAGGATCATGCGCATGGTCGTGGTCTTGCCCGCGCCGTTCGGGCCCAGGAAGCCGGTGACGAGACCTGGCCGCACCGTGAAGGTGAGATCGTCCACGGCGAGCACGTCGCCGTGGCGTTTGGTCAGTCCGTTGAGCTGGATCATGTGATCCAGCGTGGGGCGGCAGGTTGGGGGAGTTCTGGGGGGTCTGTGAGTTCTCTGTGAGCGGCGACGCCGCCACGTGGGGCCGCACGGCGCCGTTCCGCTCGGATCCACAGAGAACTCTCAGGCGAGCGCCTGCCTGACGCGGGCGGCCAGGTCCACCGCCTGCGCCCGTGTCCAGTGGATCAGGCCGTTCTCGGACATGAGGGCGTGGTACTGCTGCTTCTCGTACGGGGTGCCCGGCGGGAGCGGGGCCACGTGCCAGTGCAGGTGGGAGTTGCCCTGCTGGCTGCCGAGGGAGAGGAGGTACGTGCGCTCCGACGGCACGACCGACTCCACGGCCAGGGCCACCTTCCTGACCACCCGCATCAGGCCGAGGTACGCGTCCTCGTCGAGGTCGCGTACGACGTGCTCGATGTGCTGTTTCGGGCTCACCAGGAGGTATCCGGGCATGGTGGGATAGCGGGTGAGGAATGCCAGGTGGTGGTCGTCCTCGTAAACGATGCACTCATCGGCGTAGGCCGGGTCGCCGGCGACGATGGCGCAGATGAAGCAGGGGCGCGACTTCACGCGGGCTTCGTACGCGTGGACGTCGAAGGGGATGTTCCTTTCAAGATCCATCCCACCATGATGCCGCCCAGGAGCGCGAACCCGTGAAGGTCCAACCGGACGATCAGGATGGCGGCCGCGGCGACGAGGACGGCGACGTGGAGCCAGAAGGGGACGCGTTCGCGCTGGGCGACGAGCTGGGAGCCGGCCGCCGCCAGGGCGATCATGGCGGCGACGCCCCAAGTGCCCAGGTCGGCCAGGAGCGAGGCGGCCAGCACGACCGCGTAGAACGCGCCCAGCGAGCGGTCCAGTCTCTCCGTGGCGGCCAGTGCGAGGCCGGCGGCCAGGCCGCAGACGGCGATCGAGTTGCCCGCACCCGGGTCGTTCGTGAGATATCCGGAGGCCTCCCCCGCCAGCGCGCCGGCCGCGTAGAGCGTGAGCCAGCGGCCCGGGCCGAACGACCGCTCCGCGCAGTAGCCGAGCACGGCGAGGGACGCCAGGTTGAACAGGGTGCCCCAGAGGCCGCCGTCCTGCACGACCAGGGCCGTCACCAGGCGCCACCACTCGCCGCCGCGGATCGCGGCCGGGTCCCGCATCAGGGCCGTCTCCAAGCCGGGCGTCACGAGCTGGAGGAGACTGGGGACCGCCGTGATCACGAAGGCCGCCGCGGTGGCATAGGGCTTGAACACGCGATCAGCCTCGCACGGCCCGCGCTGCTGGGGACAGTGCCGGACGTACGAGGCTGAACGGTGACAAATGTCAGGCCGCGAGCTCCTCGAGCTCGCGGTCGACGGCCGGAACTGGGGCGAGCGCGGTGCCCTCCCTGCGGGGGAGCAATCGGGAGGCGAGGGCGATCAGCGCGCCGAGAACGACTCCGATGCCGAGCGCGGTACGCAGCGAGGTGGCATCCGAGAGGAAGCCGATCACCACGGGGCCGAGCAGCAGACCTGCGTAGCCCATGGCGCCCGCCTGGGCGATCGCCGGACCAGGCGTGTCGGTCGCGGTCCCCGCCAGCGACAGCGTCAGCGGCGAGATCGTCGCCACGCCGAGCCCGACGAAGAACATCGTGAACACCGCCACCGACGCCGCCGGCGCGAGCAGCACCACCGCGAAGAACCCGGCCGTCGCCACCCCGGAGACGGTCAGCATGCCCCGGACGCCGAACCTCGTGCGCAACCGGTCACCGGTGAGCCTGGCGACCAGCATGCCCACCTCGAACACGGGATAGCCGAGAGCCGCCAGCGCCTCGGGGGCGCCCAGCTCGTTCCGCATGTAGAGGCCGTTCCAGTCGGCGACAGTGCCCTCCACCATGAACGCGAAGAACATGATCGCGCCGAGCAGGTAGACGATCGGCGGCATACGTCGGCGAGCCGTCGTCACGGTGCCGTCCGCCGGGGACTCCGGCAGGTACGTACGGCCGAGCACGACCATGACGGGCAGCGAGACCAGCCCGATCAGCGCCACGTTGGCGGTGAACGGCAGCCCCACGGCGATCGCCAGGCTGCCCAGCGCGCCCGCGGCGATGGCGCCTACGCACCAGCCCGCGTGCATGCCGTTCATCAGGGGCCGCCCGTACGCCTGCTCGACCGTGGAGCCCTGGGCGTTCATGGCCACGTCCACGGTGCCGAACGCCATGCCGAAGAACGCCACGGCCACCAGGAGCAACGGGAGGTTCGGGGCGAAGGCCACGGCCAGCAGCCCCAGGGCGGTGAGCGGCCCGCCGATCCGCAACACCGCCCTGCTGCCCGCGCGGGCCATGATCCTTCGCATGGACTGCATGGTCACCAGCGCGCCCAGGCCCCATACGAGCAGGATCGCGCCGACCGTCGACTCGGACAGGCCGAGCTTGTCGGTCATCGCGGGAATGCGCACCGTCATGGTGCCGACCATCAGCCCGGCCAGCACAAAGGTCAGGACCGCCCCATAACGGGCACTCCTCAGGGCGCGGGTCATACACAACACCTCACACAAGTCATAATTTTTCGCACATTTCGCCAGGCCACGCGCTCCCGCGCCCGCCACCGTCCTGCCGTGTCCGCCGCGCGACCTGCCGTGCCGCGCGTGCGGTGGCCGGGTGCCGCTGCGCTCCCTCGTTCCATCCAAAGGACCCGCACTCCCACAGTCGGGAAGGCGAGTCCAAAAGGGCAGGGGGGAGTGGGAAGCGTGACCGGGGTCAAGGCGGCCGGAGCGGGCGCGGGCCGCCGACCACAAGGTCAGGAAGGGGATCCGAGCAGCGTTTTCAGCCGGGTCTCGAGGGCCTGGAGGTCGTTCTCCGTGTTCAGCTCCGGGTCGTGGCTGGCCACGTCCCAGAGCCCCTCACACGTCAGTCGTACGATCTGCGACGCCACCGGATCCGGCTCCTCGTCCAGCTCTTCGCGATGCCAGCGGGTCATCGCGTCGCGCAGTGGCGCGAGCAGGAAGAGGTTGCCGGAGGCCCCCGTGACCACGGCCCATCGTCGTAGCCGCCCTGAGCGGACGGAGGCCAGCGTGGCGCTCAGGTAGCGCTCGGTGTAGGTCTCGCCGGGCTGCGCGGCCATGAGCTGGTCGAAGTCCTCGATCAGGCGCTCCACCATGCCCTTGATCAGGGCCTCTTTGGAGCCGTAGTGATAGAGGAGGCCGCCTTTGCTGACGCCCGCCCGGTCCGCCACGGCAGCCAGGGTGAGCGCGGCTGAGCCCTGGTCGCAGAGGAGCTCCTCCGCAGCGTCCAAAAGCTCATCCCTTCGCATGCCTGCAACTGTACCGTCCGGACGGTACAGTCGCAAACGAGATACGCTGATCGGGTGACCAGACCGTCGGCCTATCTTGATCACGCGGCGACCACCCCGATGCTGCCCGAGGCGATCGAGGCCATGACGGAGCAGCTCCAACGCGTCGGCAACGCCTCGTCGCTGCATGCCGCGGGCCGCCGGACGCGGAGAGTGGTCGAGGAATCACGCGAGTCGATCGCCGACGCGCTCGGCGCGCGGCCCAGCGAGGTCGTGTTCACCTCGGGCGGCACCGAGGCCGACAACCTCGCGATCAAGGGCCTCTACTGGTCGCGTCGTCCGAGGCGGCGCATCCTGATCAGCTCCGTGGAGCACCACGCCACGCTCGATCCCGCCCATTGGCTGGCCGACAGCCAGGGCGCGGAGGTGGAGCTGCTCGACGTGGACGCGTACGGCCGGGTCCAGCCCGACACGCTACGCGAGGCCATCGAGCGCGATCCCGGCAATGTAGCCATGGTCAGCGTCATGTGGGCCAACAACGAGGTCGGCACGGTTCAGCCCGTTCACGTGCTGGCCGCGATCGCCCACGACCACGGCATCCCGTTCCACACCGACGCGGTCCAGGCGGTGGGGCAGCTGCCTGTGTCGTTCGCCACCTCGGGGGCCGACGCGCTCACGATGACCGGACACAAGATCGGCGGCCCGATGGGGGTCGGCGCGCTGCTGCTGGCCAGGGGGCTGACGCCGGTCTCCGTTCAGCACGGCGGGGGCCAGGAGCGTGACGTGCGCTCGGGCACGCTCGACGCGCCCGCCATCGCGGGGCTGGCCGCCGCCGTCACCACGGCCGTCAAGGAGCAGGAGGCGCTGAGCCGCCGCCTGACGTCGCTGCGCGACGAGCTCATCCAGCGGGTACGCGAGGCCGTCCCCGACGTGGTGCTCAACGGCGACCCGGTTGACCGGCTGCCCGGCAATGCCCACTTCTCGTTCCCCGGCTGCGAGGGGGACGCGCTGCTCATGCTGCTCGACGCCAAGGGCGTGGAGTGCTCGACGGGGTCGGCCTGCTCCGCGGGCGTGTCGCAGCCGTCCCACGTGCTGCTGGCCATGGGGGCCGACGCGGCGGCGGCGCGGGGCTCGCTCAGGTTCACGCTGGGCCACACCTCGACCCGCGACGACGTCGACCGCCTGCTCGAGGTGCTGCCCGCCGCCGTCGAGCGCGCCCGCCGAGCCGGTCTCAGCTGAACGCCGGGCCGGCTCCAGCCGAGGCCCCGAAGACGGGCAGGCCTCAGGTGAGGAAGGCCACCACGGCGGTCCAGGCGGGGTCGGAGGCCACGTCCACCCGGGGCTCGCCCTCCTCCCAGCTCACGATCAGCTCCTTGGCGTGGACCGCCGCGTCGCCGGTCGGGTCGGCGTACACGTGGATGATCCGGTGCCCCTCGGCGCTCATGTGGGCCGCGAGCACCGCGTCGTCGCGCAGCTTGAGCAGCCGCGCGGCCAGGCGCTCCTCGAAGTCGCGCAGCGCCGTCAGTGAGTCGCCGACCGGCAGGCCGTTCTCGTCGCGGTGCGCGTACGGCAGCGTGATCGCGATGTGCTGGTCGAACAGCGGATAGTCCACCGGCCGCAGCGGATGGCGGGCCGTGGCGACGAGCGGCGCGCCGCTCCCCGTCTGCCCTTCCAGCAGCACCCACTCTTCCTCGGTGTAGCCGGAGGCCAGGTCGGCGACCACGGCGGGGAGGTGGACGGCGGGCACCGAGTCGATCGGCTGGAACGTGGCGGGCGTGATCTCGCCGACCCACCTGGCCACGTCGTCCTCGCCGAGCAGCCAGTCGAGGGCCAGCAGCGTGGCCTCCATCCGGGTGTCCTCGTCGAGTTCGCCGAAGATCGGGTGGTACGCGGCCACGTCCACGCGCGGCTGGTCCCGCGGCACCCGCAGCCCCAGCATCAGCTTGTCGAGCGCGAAGTCGAGGCCGCCCACGTCGAGCGTCAGCTCCATGGCCTGCGGATTGGCCTGCCGCGACGGGTGGAACTCCCACAGCAGGTCCGCCGGCGGCGCCGCCTTGGCCCAGCGGTGTGCGAGCGAGCGCAGCTCTGGATCGCCCGCCGCGGTCACCACCAGGGCGTGCGCGGCGTTCTTGCCCGGCGCCACCTCCCAGACCAGGCCGGGGTGGATCGCGGCGACCGCAGGGGCGAGCCGCTCCTCCAGCCCGTCGACCTCGCTCTCCGCGACCAGGGAGTCGAGCCCTGGCCTGGCCTCCTGCCACCACGCCCAGAACTCGGCGATCCCGTCGCCGGCCTCTTCGTCTGCTGCGTCCTTGCGCCCGAACAGTCGCATGGGCTGAATACTCGCAGATCCAGACCATGGTCGCGCACTCCCGGCAGGACAGTACGCTGGAAAGTCATGGGACTGCGTGTGCTTGCCGCCATGTCGGGCGGCGTCGACTCCGCCGTGGCCGCCGCTCGGATCGCCGAGGCCGGTCACGACGTCACTGGTGTGCACCTCGCGCTGTCGGCCAACCCCCAATCCCACCGCACGGGGGCGAGGGGCTGCTGCACGATCGAGGACTCGCGCGACGCGCGACGCGCCGCCGACGTGATCGGCATTCCGTTCTACATCTGGGACATGGCCGAGCGCTTCCAACGCGACGTGGTCGAGGACTTCGTCTCCGAGTACGCCGCGGGCCGCACGCCCAACCCGTGCCTGCGGTGCAACGAGAAGATCAAGTTCTCGGCGGTGCTCGACCGGGCGCTGGCCCTGGGCTTCGACGCGGTCGCCACCGGCCACCACGCCAAGCTGGTCGACGGGGTGCTGTCCAGGAGCGTCGACCAGGGCAAGGACCAGTCGTACGTGCTGGGCGTGCTCACCCGCGAGCAGCTCAGCCACGCGATCTTCCCGCTGGGCGACTCGACCAAGGCCGAGGTGCGCGAGGAAGCCGCCAGGCGCGGTCTGACCGTCGCCGACAAGCCCGACAGCCACGACATCTGCTTCATCGCCGACGGTGACACCCGCGGCTTCCTGGCCAAGCGGCTCGGCTCGGCCGAGGGGCCCATCGTCGACCAGGGCGGCGAGGTCGTCGGCAGCCACCAGGGCGCCCACGGCTTCACGATCGGGCAGCGCAAGGGCCTGCACATCGACCGCCCGGCGCCCGACGGCAGGCCCCGCTACGTGCTGTCGATCGAGCCGGTGTCCAACACGGTCACGGTCGGCCCGCGTTCCGCCCTCGAGGTCACTTCGATCACGTGCGGCAGCCCGGTCTGGAACGGCCCGTCCACGTTCGACGACCTGACCGTGCAGCTGCGGGCACATGGCGAGGTGTACGGGTGCCACTATGCGGAGGCCGGTGGCGGCCTCCGCATCGACCTCGACCGCCCGGCCACCGGGGTGGCGGCGGGCCAGGCGGCGGTGCTCTACTCCGGCGACACGGTGATCGGGTCGGCCACGATCGTCTCCGCTAACTGATCGTCACCGACTCGCCGACCGCCAGGCGGCGGACGTCGGCCTTCAGCTCTTCCGCCTCCCCTTTCAGCCAGTTGTCCACCAGTCCGAGGCCGATCTCGTTGTAGAGGCCGTCATGGGTGGAGAACGCCCTGGCGGGGCGGATCGTGCGGAGATACGTCACCATATCCCCGAGCTTCAGCCACGGGCCGCCGGTCGGGACCAGCAGGGTCGGCACCTCCGCATCCGGGACGGTCAACGCGTCGCCCGGGTAGAAGATCTCGTCGTCGACGAGGAAGCCGATGTTCTGGACGACGGGCACGTCGGGATGGTTCTTGGCGTGCCACTCGCCGAAGGCCCGCACGCGGAAACCGGCCGCCTCCCACGCGTCGCCGTGCCGTACCACCTGGACCTTCGCCGGAACGTCCGCCAGCCCGGCGGCGACGCCCTCGCAGGTGTAGATCTCCAGGGCGGGCGACGCCGCCTTCAGCTTGTCGACGTCCACGTGGTCGAAGTGCTCGTGGGTGATCAGGACCGCGTCGGCGCCGTCGAGCACCGGCCCCGTGCTGAACGTCCCGGGGTCGATGACCAGGACCTTGCCGTTCTTCTCCACGCGTACGCAGGCGTGGTCGTACTTCGTCAGCTCCATTGGACAGAGCCTACGCTTGGCCCATGTCTACGTGGGAAGCAACCGGGGTCGGCTCGCATCCGGGCGAGGATCATCTCGAGGCGATCAGGGTCGTGTTCGGTGAGGTGCCCGGGCTGCCGTACCTGCCCGAGCTGCCGGCCAGGGGCGTCGGCGCCGACATGATCGGCAGGACGGCCGGGATGCTCGTCGAGCTGCCCGTCGAGGTGCAGCCATCCGGATGGCGGCTGACCGACCGGCCGGGGCGCGACCACCAGCGGGCCGTCGATCATCTGCGGCGGGACCTCGACGGGCTCGAGGAGGTCGGGCACGACTATTCGGGGCCGCTCAAGCTGCAGGTCTGCGGGCCGTGGACGCTGGCCGGGGCGATCGAGCTGAAGTACGGGGACAAGGTGCTCGCCGACGCGGGGGCCGTACGCGATCTGACCGCCTCGCTGGCGCAGGGGGTGGCCGACCACTGCGCCGAGGTGCGGCGGCGCTTGCCCGGGGTGACGGAGATCGTGCTGCAGCTCGACGAGCCCGCGCTGCCCGGGGTGCTCGCGGGGACCGTGCCGACCGCGTCGGGGTTCGGGCGACTCGCCGCCGTCGAGGAGTGGCGGGTGGAGGAGTCGATGCGGTCCTTCGACAGCCCGATCGTGCATTGCTGCGCGCCGTCGGTGCCTTTCGGCGTGCTGCGCAGGGCCGGCGTACAGGGAGTGTCGGTGGACGCCTCGCTGCTGCGGCGCAGGGATGAGGACGCCTTCGGGGAGTGCGTCGAGGCGGGGCTGACGTTCTTCCTGGGGGTCGTGCCCGGCAGGGACACGCGGTTGCCTGACGTCGGGGCGGTCGCCAAGCCGGCGCTGGACTTGTGGCGGCGGCTCGGGTTCGCGCCCGACCGGCTGGG
>NZ_JBFAMX010000447.1:0-8639 GCF_040659615.1 Nonomuraea sp. NPDC049784 | reverse complement strand
CGAGGCGATGCGCCCCAGCGGATCGACCGTGCCGGCGGTGCCGATCCCGCAGACCGCGGCCCGCCTCACCAGCGGGCGGGCGAGCTCGAAGGCGGTCCGGAGGATCGACGGCCCGGCGGGGGTGGCCGCCCTGCGCCGCGCCTCGAGCGTCCCGTCCGGCGCCACGAGCCCCACCGCGATCTTGGTGCCGCCGATGTCGACGGCCAGCGCGAGAGGGGTCGTCGCGACGGGGCGGCCGGACGCCGGGTGAGGCGGCGTCATCGCGGTGCGGCGGCGGCCAGCCGCCGGGTGATGGAGACCGGGTCGGTGATCGCCCCACCGACCACCACGGCCCACGCGCCTGCCGCGAACGCCTGCCGTACCTGCTGCTCGGTGCGGTAGCGGCCCTCGGCGATCACCCGCACCCCGCGTGCGGCGAGCGCGCCGACCAGGTGCAGGTCGGGGTCGTGCGGCGTGGGCAGCTGGCGGGCGGTGTAGCCGGACAGCGTGGTGCCGACGACGTCCGCACCCGCCTCCCAGGCGGCCAGGCCCTCCTCAAGGGTTGAGACATCCCCCATGACGGGCAGGCCCAGCGCGTGGATCTGCTCGATCAGCTTCAGCCCCGGCCCGGGGGTTTCGTCCGTGAGGTCCACGGCGATCACGTCCGCGCCGGCCTCGGCGAGCCCGGCCGCCAGTTCCAGCGTCGGCGTGATCACGTCCCTGTGCCCGTGCCCGACCTTGTGCAGACCGATCAACGGCGATTCCGTACGCCGGCGCACCGCGGAAACGTCCTCCGCCGAGTTGACCCGCAACCCGGCCGCCCCGCCGAGCACGGCGCACTCGGCCAGGCGGGCGATCACCTCGGGGTCGCGTAACGGGTGTCCGGGCGGAGCCTGGCAGGAGACGATGAGCCCGCCACGCAGCCGGTTCATTTGAGTGCCCCTGTGGAGATGCCGCCGACGAAGTAGCGCTGACCGAAGATGAAGATCAGCAGAGCGGGGATCGTGAACATGACACAAGCGGCCATCAGCGGCCCCCAGGCGATGTCGTGCTCGGCGAAGAAGGCGTACAGACCGATGGACAAGGTGTACTTCTCGCTGTCGTTGAGGTAGATGAGCGGGTTCAGGAAGTCCGTCCACGTCCACACGAACTGGAAGACCGCGGAGGTCACCAGTGCCGGACGCGCCAGCGGAAGCACGATCGACCAGTAGATGCGCAGCTCGTTCGCGCCGTCGAGGCGGGCGGCGGCGATCAGGTCGTTCGGCACGCTCATCAGGAACTGACGGATCATGAAGATGAGGAACGGCGTGCCGAAGAAGGCCGGGGCGATCAGCGGCCAGTAGGTGTCGCCCGCGTTCAAGGCGTTCCACAGCAGGTAGACGGGGATCATCGTGACCTGCGGTGGCAGCATCATCGTGGCGAGTACCACGGCCAGCAGCGCGCTGCGTCCCCGCCACCTCAGCTTGGACAGCGAGTAGGCGACGAGCGGGCAGGCCAGCAGCGTGCCGATCACGTTGGCGGCCGAGACGAACAGCGTGTTGCCCAGGTAGCGCCAGACCGGGATCTGCTGGAAGGCGGCGGCGAAGTTCTCCCACGTCCACTCGGCCGGCAGCAGCCGGGGCGGCGCGTGGAAGATGTCGGCCGGCAGCTTGAACGCCGTGCTCAGCATCGCCAGGAACGGGAAGACGAACACCAGCACCAGCCCGGCGACCAGCAGCCGCCGCCCGTTAGCGCGAACCATAGTGCACCCACCTGCGCGAGCTCAGCACCACCACCACCGTGATGATCAGTGTGACGAGGAAGAGCACCCACGCCATCGCCGAGGCGTAGCCCATCTTCAGGAACACGAACGCGTTCTGGAACAGGTACATGCTGTAGGAAAGCATGCTGTCCTCGGGCCCGCCGCTGCTGGTGTTGAGCCGCTCCTGGGTGAGCAGGTACGGCTGCGCGAAGATCTGCAGGAACCCGATGAACGTGACGATGACCTGGAAGAGCGTGATCGGCGACAGCATGGGCCAGGTGACGTGCCGGAACCGGCGCCACGACCCGGCTCCGTCGATGGCCGCCGCCTCGTACAGCTCGGCGGGCACGTCCTTGAGCGCCGCCAGATAGATGATCATGGTGCCGCCGACCGTCCACAGCGACATCAGCACGATCGCGGGCCGCGACCAGTCAGGACTCTCCAGCCACAGCGGGGCGGGCAGCCCGACCAGCCCGAGCCCCCAGTTGACGAAGCCGTACTGGGCATTGAGCAGCCACCGCCACAGATAGCCGCCGACCACGATCGGCACGATCGTCGGCAGGTAGACCAGCGCGCGGAACAGCGGCTGCCCGCGCACCGGCAGGTTGAGCACATGCGCCCCGGCCAGCGCGATCGCGATGGTCAGCGGCACGCCGAGCGCGGTGATGTAGAGCGTGTTGCCCAGGCTCTGCCACAGCCGCTCGTCGCTCAGCATCCTGGCGTAGTTGGCCAGGCCGACCCCCTGCGGGTCCTGGAACAGGTTGAAGTCGGTGAAGCTGTAGCGGAGGGAGGCCAGGATCGGGTACGCGATGAACACCGCGAACCCGATCAGGAAGGGAGAGGCGAACGCCAGCCCCTTGAGCAGCCCCCTCCTGTCACCCGCGCGCATAACCCGAGGCTCTGCCGGCGACCTTGGCCATGCCCTCCTCCGGTGTCGCCGTGCCCCTGGCGACAGAGTCGAAGGCGCTCTCGAGGTCGGTGGCGTACTCGGCGGCGTACGGCGCGCTGGACAGCGAGCGGACCTTGGGCGACTTCATCGCCTGCAGCCAGACGTCGAAATTCGCGATCTTCGCGTACGCGGGATCGCCGGCCAGTCCTGTCCGGGCGGGCAGGTTGCCCAGGGCGAGGCTCAGCTCGCGTGCCGCGCTCTCCGACACCATGTACTTCAGGAACGTGGCGGCCTCCTTCCGGTGCTTGGAGTTGGCCGGGATGAACAGCGTGCTCGCGGTCAGCTGGGTGGTGCCGTCGAGGTCGGGCCGGGCGACGGGGATCGGGCTGACGCCCCACTCCAGCTCGGGCGCGTTCTTCGGGATCGACACGGCCTGCCACTCACCGTCGATGACCATGGCGACCTTGCCCGAATAGAACGGGTCCTGGGCCGACATGTACTGGCCCCACCCGGCCTTGAAGGCGTTCACCTTGTCGGCGCCGTACTTCTTGGTGATGTTGTCCTGCCAGAACTTCAGCGCCGCCAGGTTGCCCGGATCGCCGGGGCTCGGGGCGGGGTTGGCGGGGTCGGTGCCGTCCCAGTTGCCGCCGAAGGCGTATCCGAGCGTGGTCAGGGAGGTCGGCAGGTTGGGATTGCCCAGGCCCAGCTGGGTGAGGGCGCCCTTGCCGTCGGTCTTGGTGAGCTTGGGGATGGCCGCGGCGAGCTCGTCCGTGGTCCTGGGCGGCTCGACCCCGGCCGCGTCCAGCAGCTTCTTGTTGTAGACCAACTGGAACGTGTGCACGGCGATCGGCAGCGCGTACGTCTGGCCCTTGTAGCGCATCTGGTCCATGGCGGCGGGCGCGAAGGCGCCCGTGTCGACACCCTGCTCCTTGAGCAGGTCGTCGAGCGGGGCCAGGATGCCCTTGGCCGCCCACGAGCCGACCGTGTTGCCGAAGTTGTCGGAGATGTCGAACGTTCCGTTGGCGCTGGACATCGAGGCGAGCTGCTTCTGGGTGTCGGGGCTCGAGACACCCTTCACCACGATCTTGTTCTGACTGGCGTTGAAGCCGGCGATGAGCTTCTCGATCGCCTCGCCCTCCGGCCCGGACCAGAGGTAAGAGAACGTGATCGTCGTCTTGCCGCCGGATTCGGCGGCGTTGCCAGAGCATGCCGCCAGTGCGGCCACGAGCATTAAGGGCATGCCCATTTGGACGATCTTCATCTCTTGCTCCTCGCAAAATGCCGAAATCGTTCTGAATTGGTATAGGCCAGTTTGGGCAAGCAGGTCAAGGTATTGGAGTACACCAATTTCGGGTTTAGACTCCTGAGCCATGAAGACCGAACGCCCCGCGGCCAAGTCGGAGCAACTCCGCCGGCACCTGGAGGGTCTCCTGGTCGGCGAGCTGGCTCCGCACGAGCGGCTGCCCACCGAGCGGAGCCTGGCCGAGGAGTTCTCCGTCAGCAGGCTCACCGTGCGGCGCGTTCTGGACCAGCTCGAGCGGGAGGGGCGGGTCTACCGGGTCCAGGGTTCGGGCACGTTCGTGAGCGAACCACGCATCCGCAAGTCCGTCGAGCTGACCTCCTTCAGCGAGGACATGCGCTCACGCGGCCTGCGCCCCGGGTCGCTCGAGGTCGGCTGCGAGCGGATCCCGGCGGGCGCCGACATCGGCTACGCCCTGCAGATCAGCCCGTCGTCGGAAGTCCTGCACATCCGCCGGGTCCGCACCGCCGATGACGAGCCCATCTGCCTGGAGCACAGCTACCTGCCCGTCGAGCTCGTGCCCGACGATCTGGGGCCGGAGCTGCACGGCTCGCTGTACGAGGTGCTGTCGGCACGATACGGGCTGACCCTGCATCGGGCGGAGCAGGCGATCAAGGCGACCGTGCTCGATCCGGACGACGCGCGGGCCCTCCATGCCCCGCCGTTCTCCCCGGCCTTCCTGGTGCAACGGACCGGCTTCGACATCCGCGGCCGGGCCATCGAGCGCGCTGACTCGCTCTACCGGGGAGACCGTTACTCCTACCAGCTCACCATCTACCGCGACGCCCAGTAGGAAGTTCCACCGCATGCACATCGCTCTTCTTCCCCTCGACGAACGCCCGGTCAACACCCGCCTGCCCGCCGACGTCGCGGCCATCGCCGGCGCGCGGCTCAGCCTGCCCGACGCCGGGCTGCTGCCGTCCATGCGGATTCCCGGCAAGGCCGGGCCCCTCGGCGAATGGCTGCTGGACCAGGACCCGGACGCGGCCGTGGTCTGCGTGGAGATGCTGGTGCACGGCGGCCTCGTCGCGTCCAGGACCACCGGCGACGACACGCTGACGGTCCTCGAGCGGCTCAACGTGCTGCGCAGACTCCGCCGGGCCCGGCCCGGCCTGCCCATCTCCGCGGTCTCGCTGGTCACCAGGGCCAGTGACAGCTACCACGGCGACGAGGAACCGCCGTACTGGCCGCGGTTCGGCCGCGAGCTGCACGCGTACGGCGGGCTGCTCCACCGTGCGCACGTGGCCGACCTGACGGGTGCCGAGCCCCCTGCCGACGAGCTCACCAGCAAGATCCCCGCCGAGGTCCGGACCGACTTCGAGCTGCGCCGCCTGCGCAACCACGCCGTCAACCTGGAGGCGCTCAAGCTCCTCGCGGAAAGCGTCGTCGACCCGCTGCTCATCACCGCCGACGACACGGCGGTGCACTCCGCGGGCTCGGTCGAGCAGGGCTGGCTTCGGCATTGGGCGCGGGCGCTCGATCCGGCGGGCACGCTGCTGATGTACCCGGGCGCCGACGAGGTCGGCGCGGTGCTGGTCGCCCGCGCGCTCGCGGCACGGCATGGCCGCCCCATCCGCATCCGCGTGGTCAGCGGCGACCCGGCCGGGCTGGACGTCGTCGCCGCCTTCGAGAACCTGCCCGCCGGCGCGGGCGCCCGCAGGCAGATCCTCGCCGCCGGCGCCCAGGTGGCCGAGGACGGCCAGGACGCCGACGTCGCCCTGGTCCTGCACACCCCCGCCCCGGGCCGTACCGACTGGCTCGGCAACCCGCCCAGCCCGGACCCCGCCGCGGTCGCCGCGACGGTCCGGGAGATCCGTGCGGCCGGCGTCCCGGTCGCCCTGGCGGACGTCCGTCACACCAACGGCGGTGACCCGGACCTGATCAAGGCGCTGAGCGCGGAGGGCCTCGTCGAGGGCCTGGTGGCTTACGGCGGCTGGAACACCGCGGGCAACACGATCGGCTCGGTGGTGGCGGCCGCCGTGGCAACCGTCGTCGGCACCAGGGAGAACACCCTGGACCGGACCGCCGCCCGGCGCCTCCTCCTGCATCGCCTCACCGAGGACTACGGCTACCAGGCCATCGTCCGCGCCACCGGCCCGGACGCCACCGCGGCCCGCGAGAGGCTCGAGCCGATCCTGCACGGCTTCGCCCCGGACTGGACGATCCAGGACATCACGTTCCCGTGGAACCGCTCCTTCGAGATCGACTTCACGCTGGCTCGACGTCAGGCGTAGTCACAGTCACCCCGATCGCCCCGCGCGTCCCGGACGCGATAGCCGGGAGCGCCGGCGGATGACCCATTCGGCCACGGCGAGGTTGATGACCCAGCTTGCTCCGAGGAGCAGCGCCCTGGTGAACTCGCCGGGCGTGGCGCCCGTGGCCACGAGCCAGAGGGACTGGGTCACCGCCTGGGTGCCCGCGCCCATGCCGAGCGCGTAGCCGCGGGTCATCCAGGCGCGGTGCCGGGCGACGTCGCGCCGCAGGATCGCGGCGAGGCCGAGCGCGAGCGAGACGGCCATGGCCGAGCCGAACACGAGCCGGAAGCCGGTCAGGAGCCCGGCGTCGCCGGGGGGAAGCGTGGCGAACAGGGTCATCCACAGGCCGGTCAGCGCCGCGACCAGGCCGCACGGCATCAGCACCCGGCCGACCGCCCGGTGCCACGCGGGCCTGCGGCGGCGGAAGCCGGGCGCGAACTGGAAGGCCCCCAGGACGCTGTAGACGGTGACGGCCACGATGTGCAGCAGCACGGGCACGGGCTCGGCGAAGAAGCGCGCGTTGTCCGGCGTGATGTCGGCGCCGCCGGTCAGCTCGCTCACGCGGACGGCGCCCGCGAGCACCGGAATGAAGCTGAGGGCGAGCAGCCCGGTGGGGATGAGCCATCCCGCCTTCGTGTCGGTCATGCCTCGATGGTGGCGACCGTGGCGGCCGCGGTCATCGGCGGAACGGCTCGCGCCGGTCCGGCCTTTCAGCCACCGGTGAGGTCGTACTTTCGGCCGGGCGGGCCATCACATGTGGACGCCTCCGTCGAACGCGCTGTCGTCGGGGACGAGCATGGCGACGTTCCGATCAGAGCCCGAGGTCGTCCAGTTCCTTCATCAGCGCGGCCCTCGAGTTCGGTTGTGGGGAGGCCGGCGCCGGCCGGGGACGCTTGCGGTCACGGAACAGCCAGCCACCTAGCACGCCGGCGACGAAGCCGAACGCGTGAGCCTGCCAGCCGATGCCCTCCTGAGGCAGCAGCCCGGCGAACTGGTAGGCGAAGGACAGCGCCATGACCACGCCTACCACGATGTCGATCAGATGCCGGTCGAAGGCACCGCGCACCAGGATGTAGCCGAAGTAGCCGAAGACGACGCCGCTCGCGCCCACGCCAATGCCCTGCGGGCTGGCGGTGAACCAGGCGCCGAGACCGCTGACCACGATGATGAGTCCCGTCACGCTGAGGAACTTGGCGACGCCTCGATAGGCGGACAGGAAGCCGAAGACGAACAGCGGCCCCGAGTTGGCCTCGATGTGCTCCCAGCTCCAGTGCAGGAACGGCGATGAGATGATGTCAGGCAGCCGTGCCGGGTTCCACGCCTGGACGCCGTACTGGTAGCTCAGCGCGTAGCCCGACGCCCAGTTGGGGATCTGGATGATCCAGATGACGGCCAGGAACCCGACCATCACCCAGAACGCCTTGCGGGCTTCAGCGATCATTATCTCGGCGGTGCGCCCCTTGGCCTCCACCCGTTTCCTCCCTGCCAGATCCTGTACGGCGAACCAGTATCGGGGCGAAAGGTCACGAATGCAGCACCGGACGCCGGTCAGGTGCTGATCGGACCGAAGGCGGAGGACAGGTTGAACCAGTTGATGGTCATCATCACGAAACCGAGCGACACGACGACGAACACCGCCCAGCGGCGGCCGTCGGGCGCGGTCGGATGAGTGGGGGGAGAGCCGACGTTGGAGTGTCAAGCGTCTCCTGGTGAAAAGATCGCGCGACGGGCGTGGCCGGCCGCCCAGAGGCGCCTGGTCCCGGAGTCTCAGCTCTCAGGCATGTTTCGCGCAGGCCACGTCCGCCGTGGACGCGCGGACGATCAGCTCGGTGGCCAGCTCGACGTGGTGGGAGTCGATCTTCTCGCCGGCCGCCAGGCGCAGCGCCGTACGCAGTGCCACGCCGCCCATCTCGCGCAGCGGCTGGCGGACGGTGGTCAGGGGCGGGGAGGCCATCCGGGCGATCTGGGTGTCGTCGAAGCCCACGATGCTCAGATCCTCCGGAATGCGCAGGCCCCGCGCCCTGGCGGCCTCCATGACGCCCAGCGCGCTCTCGTCGCAGCCGACGAAGATCGCCGTCGGCGGCTGCGGCAGGTCGAGCACGGCCCCCCCGTACTCCAGGCCGTCGTGGTAGCGGAAGTGCCCGGACCGTGTGTACTCCGGCCGCACCGGCGCCCCCTCGGCCTCCATGGCGGCGCGGTAGCCGTGCAGCCGGGCCTGGTTGCAGGCCGCGGTGGCCGGGCCGCCGATGTAGGCGATGCGACGGTGCCCGAGGGACAGCAGGTGCTGGGTGGCGGCCAGCCCGCCGGCGAAGTTGGTCGAGCCGATGCTGGTCACCTGGGCGTAGGGCAGGTTGAGCGGGTCGATCACGACCAGCGGCAGCTGAACGCGGGACAGAGCGTTCAGCTGCCTGGCGTTCAGCTCGTCGCAGGTGACGGCGATCAGGGCCCGGCGACCGGCGGCGACCAGGTCGCGGG
>NZ_JBFAMX010000446.1:0-8641 GCF_040659615.1 Nonomuraea sp. NPDC049784 | reverse complement strand
GGGCGGCCCGGCTGGGTGTGTCCGGCCGGGCCGGCTCCCGGGTCAGCCGCCGCTGGTGGTGAAGCCCTGCTCGGTGCCGAAGGCGGTGATGCGGTCCTGCCAGGACTTCAGCGCCGCGGACAGGTCGCCGCCGCCGTCGATGGCCTGGCCCACGGTGTCCTTGAAGACGCTGTTGGCGTACACCTGGAACGGGAGGTACTGCCAGCCGGGCTGGACAGCGGTCGAGGCGTCACCCAGGACCTGGTTGATCTTCTGCCCACCGAAGAACTCCAGCGGTGCGTCGCGGAACGCCGGGTCGTCGAGCAGCACCTTCGTGGCGGGGAACAGCCCGGCCTCGGAGTTCAGCGACTTGACGGCCTCCGGGTCGGAGTTGAGCCACTCCGCGAAGGCGACGGCCGCCGGGATGTTCTTGCTCTGCGGGATGACCGCCACCGAGGAGCCGCCGTTCTCGGCGTTCATCGGCTTGGCCGCGTCGAACTGGGGCATGGGGGCGACCGCCCACTTGCCCTTCGTCTTGGGGATGGAGTTCACGATGCCGTTCGGGGCCCAGGCTCCGGTCAGCCAGGCCACGTACTTGCCGGAGCCCATGCCCTTCCACCACTCGTCCGTCCAGCCGGGCTGCGCATCGACCAGCTTCTCGCCGAGCAGCGTGCTCCAGGTGCCGACCCACTGCTTGACGCCGGGGTCGGAGCCGAGCGTGACGCTGACCGTGCTCTCGCCCGATGTCTTGAACGGCGTGCCGCCCGCCTGCCAGATCATGCTGTCGACGCCGCCGGCGTCCCCGGGGTCGATCGTGGTGATGAACGAGTCCGGGTCGGCGGCCTTGATCTTCCTGGCCGCATCGACGAACTCCGCCCACGTGGCCGGGGGCTTGAGCTTCAGCTTGTCGAAGATGTCCTTGCGGTAGAACATCGCCATCGGGCCGGTGTCCTGCGGGATGCCGTAGATGCCGCCGTTGATCGCCACCTGGCCCCACGCCGACGGGGCGAACTTGTCCTTCAGCGCGGCGGCGCCGTAGTCGGCCAGGTTGACGACCTGCTTGGAGAGCGCGAACTGGGGCAGCGCGAAGTACTCGACCTGCGCCACGTCGGGCGCGCCGGAACCGGCCTTGATCGCGGTCTGCAGCTTGGTGTACTGGTCGGCGGACTGCCCCGCGTTCACCACGTTGACCTTGATGTTCGGATATTTCGCTTGGAAGCGGGCGACGGTCTTCTCGACCCCCGTGACCCACGTCCAGAACGTCAGCTCGGCCGGCTTGCTCAGCGCGTCCTGCACGGCGGCCGACGCGCTCGGAGCGGCGGCCGGGGCGGTGGCGCCCCCGCCCCCGCCGGAGCCGCCGCCGCACGCGGCCAGGGCAAGTGACAGGGCCGCGCCGACCCCGGCGGTCACGAAACCGCGCCGCGACGAATGTGTTCTCATGGCGTTTCCTCACTCACGGGGGTTACTGCTTGACGCTTCCGGTGGCGAGGCCCGACTGCCAGAACCGCTGGAGCACCAGGAAGGCGACGATCAACGGCACGATGGACAGCAGGCTGCCGGTCAGGATCAGCTGGTAGGTGGCGTCACCGGCGCCCGAGGTGCCGCTGTTGGCTTGGGCGTTCCACTGGTTGAGCCCGACGGTGAGCGGGAACCAGTCCGGCGTGTTCAGCACGATCAGCGGCAGGAAATAGTTGTTCCACGTCGCGACCAGCGCGAAGAGCAGGACGGTGACGAAGCCCGGGGCGAGCAGCCGCAGCGCGATGGTCCGGAAGATCCTGAACTCGCCTGCCCCGTCGATGCGGGCCGACTCCAGGATCGAGTCGGGCACCGCGTCGGCCGCGTAGACCCGCATCAGGTAGAGCCCGAACGGGCTGCACAGCGACGGGATGAGCACCGCCCACGGGGTGTCGACGATCCCGATGCGGCTGAACAGCAGGTACGTCGGCACCGCGAGGGCCGTGCCCGGGATGGAGATCCCGCCGAGCACCAGCGCGAACAGCAGCTTGCGGCCGGGGAAGTCGTACTTCGCCAGGGCGTATCCGCCGATGGTGGCCAGCAGGGCGGCCCCGCCCGCGCCCACCACGGAGTAGAGCACGGTGTTGCCGAACCAGCGCAGGAAGATGCCGTTCTGGTAGCTCAGGGTGTCGCCGATGTTGGCGAACAGGTGGAAGTCCCCGCCGAACCAGAGCCCGAAGGTCGAGAACAGGTCGCCGCCGCTCTTGCTGGCGTTGGCCAGCAGCCAGAACAGCGGCAGGACCGCGTACACGAACATCACCAGCATGATCACGGTGAGGGTGGAGCTCTTCCTCCGGCGGCGCCTGGCCGCGGGGGATCGGCGGGCGGCTACGGCGGGGCCCGCCTCGGCGACGGCCGTCACAGTCCCGGGTGAACCTCGTCACCGTCGGGGTGTTCGGCTGGGCCCGCGTGGAGCCGGCACGAGGAGCGTACGACTTCTCCCTCTTCGACCAGGTCCTGGATGACCTGCACGCGCACGGGATCACCGCCGACCTCGCCACCATGACGGCGTCGCCGCCGCCGTGGCTCGCCTATGAGCACCCCGAGATCCTGCCGGTCACCGCGGACGGTACGGTGCTGGGCCCCGGCGGCCGGCAACACTTCTGCCCGTCCAGCCCGGTCTACAGGGAACGGGCCGCGCTGCTGGTGGAGCGGCTGGCCGAGCACTACCGCGACCATCCCGCCCTCGGGCTGTGGCACGTCGGCAACGAGTACGGCTGCCATATCCCCGCCTGCTACTGCGAGGTGTCGGCGGCCGATTTCCGCCGCTGGCTTCGGGAGCGGTACGGCGATGACATCGAGGCGCTGAACGACGCCTGGTCGACTGACTTCTGGTCGCAGCGCTACGCGTCCTTCGACCACATCCAGCCACCTCGCGTGGCACCAACGTACCCCAACCCGGCCCAGCAACTCGACTACACACGCTTCAGCGACGAGGCGCTGCGCGGCTGCTTCGACCTGGAGGCGGGCATCCTGCGGCGCGTCACTCCCGAGGTGCCGATCACCACGAACTTCCTGGCGGGCCTCAAGGCCGTGGACGTCTTCGGCTGGGCGCCGAGGGTGGACGTCGTGGCGGTCGACTGCTACCCCGACCCCCACGACGAGCGGCCGCATCTCTTCCCCGGCCTGGTGTACGACACGATGCGCGGCGCCGGGGGCGGCGACCCGTGGATCCTGATGGAGCAGGCGCCGAGCGCGGTCAACTGGCGGGCCAGAAACGCGATCAAGCAGCCCGGCCGGATGCGCCTGTGGAGCTGGCAGGCGGTCGCGCACGGCGCCGACGCGATCCTGTACTTCCAGTGGCGGCAGTCACGCGGCGGCGCCGAGAAGTTCCACTCGGGCATGGTGCCGCACGCGGGCGCCGACAGCAGGGTCTACCGCGAGATCGCGGCGCTCGGCCAGGAGCTGGCCTCGGTGCCCGACCTGCCCGGCACGAGGGTTCACAACCAGGTGGCGGTCCTGCTCGACTGGAACAGCTGGTGGGCGCTCGAGCTCGACTCCCACCCGTCGGACGGCGTGCGCCAGCAGGATCGTCTGCTCGACCACTACGGCCCCCTGTTCGACCTGGGCGCCGGCGTGGACGTGGTGCCGCCCTCGGCTGATCTGTCCGGCTACGCGCTCGTCGTCGTGCCGAACCTGTACCTCCTGCCGGACGAGGACGCGCGGCGCCTCTCGTCATACGTCTCCGGCGGCGGCGCGCTGGTCGTCTCCTTCTTCAGCGCGATCGTCGACGAGCACGACCGGGTCCACCTGGGCGGATATCCCGCGCCGCTCCGCGAGGTCCTCGGGGTGCGGGTCGAGGAGTTCTGCCCGGCGGCCGAGCACGAGACGTTCGCCGTGCGGGGCTGCGGGGCGCTCCCGCACCTCGAAGGGGTGGCCGGCCTATGGCGGGAGGACCTGCGGCTCACCGGGGCCGAGCCCGAGCTCGTCTTCGGCGCCCCCGACTGGGCCGGCCGCCCGGCCGTGACCAGGCACGAGTTCGGTGAGGGAACCGCCCGCTACCTCTCGACCCGGCTCGACGAGCCCACCATGCGGGCGGTCCTCGCGCGGGCGCTCGCCGAAGCGGGAGTGACCCCCGTCGTCGAAGGCCTGCCTCCGGGGGTCCAGGCGAGCGTACGCGCCGGAGCCGGCCGCCGCTTCCTGATCCTGCTGAACCACACCGGCGACAAGCACGACCTCACCCTCAGCGGCGAGTGGACCGACGCGCTCTCGGGAGAGAACGTCGGCGCCGTCTCCCTGCCGCCCGCGGGCGTCGCCGTGCTGCGCGCGACCGGGTGATGGAGGATCAGCCCTAGATCGCCCCCAGGAGCACGATGATCAGAGAGGCGGCCATGACCTCGTTGTAGCTCGGCACGTCGCTGGAGATGAACGACTCGAGCCCCAGCGGCAGCGTGAACTCCTCCCACGACTTCGGCGGGGTGCCGGGATCGAGCCCGGTCGCCCGGAGCTTGTCCTTGTTGGCGTAGACGAGCGTACGACCGCAACAAGCGCTGAACTACGTGTGGTTGGGCGGGAGTGCGGCCGGTGGTGCGAGCGGCCGTACTGTAAGTCCATCATTTGGAGTTAATCAATGGACCGCGCAGCGCAACCCCTGACGCGGATGAGCAGCTCGCGCCGAGCACGAATAGGCATGGGAGATCCGCCGCTCATGAACCGCACCCCCGACGAGGACCGCGCCCACTGGGAGCGGACGGCGGACCAGTTGCTGCTCGCCGTACGGCCGTACGCCACTGGCGGGCATTCGCTGATCCAGCTGCCCGGTCCGCCGAGCATCAACGGTGTACTCAGCGATGGGCTTGAGGGCTTCGCGCGCACCTTCCTGCTGGCGGGCTTCCGTCTGGCGGGTGCGGAGGGCAAGGACCCGCACGACTTCGCCGGGTGGTACGCGGCCGGGCTGGCAAACGGCACCGACCCGGACAATCCGGAGCGCTGGCCCACGTTCGCCGAGTGCAACCAGGCCAAGGTCGAGGCCGCGTCGATCGTGCTCGCGCTGCACGAGACGCGGCCGCTGATCTGGGACCGCCTCGACGACCAGGTCAGACAGCGGGTACTGGACTGGCTCGCCCCGATGGTCGGCGATCCGATGCCCGGCAACAACTGGATCTGGTTCCAGGGCGTCACCGAGGCGTTCGCTCGCACCGCCGGAGGCCAGTGGCGCCAGCAGGATCTCGACCGGATCATCGCGCTGACCGACGGCTGGTACGCGGGCGACGGCTGGTACTCCGACGGGCTCACCGGCGGCGAGCGGCGCAACTTCGACCACTACAATGGCTGGGCGATGCACCTGTACCCGCTGTGGTTCTGCCGCATCCTGGGCAATGCGGCGCCCAGCGGGCTCCTCGACCGCTACCGGGGTCGGCTGCGGCGCTTCCTCGCCGACCAGCGGCTGCTGGTCGGCGCCAACGGCTCACCGCTGATCCAGGGCCGCTCGCTCACCTACCGGCACGCCGCGCTGGCCCCGCTGTGGACGGGCGCGCTGTTCGACGCCACGCCGCTGGCGCCCGGGGAGACCCGGGCGATCGCGAGCCGGATGCTCGACCACTTCACGGAGCGCGGGGCCACCGACGACGAGGGGCTGTTGACGCTCGGCTGGCACCAGCCCTACCGGGGCGTCCTGCAGGTGTACTCGGGGCCCGCCTCGCCATACTGGGCCAGCAAGGGCTTCATCGGCCTCGCCCTGCCGCCGGACCATCCGGTGTGGACCGAGGAGGGGAACCCGCTCGCCGTCGAACAGGGCGACTTCACGCGGACCCTCCAAGCCCCCGGCTGGCTCGTCTCAGGCACCGCCGCCGACGGTGTCGTACGGGTGGTCAGCCACGGCGGCGACCACGCCGACCCGGCCCGCCCGCACGCCGACGACCCCTGCTACGCGCGTTTCGCCTACTCCACGCACACGGCACCCGAAACCCCGGGCGACCCTACCGCGGGCCTCGGCGCCTGCGCGGGCGCCGACCCGCTGGACAACGCGGTCGTGCTGCTGGACGCCGCGGGGCGCGCCTCGCACCGGCGTCCGGCGACCAGGGTCTCCGTGGACGGCGCCACTGCGGTCTCCCGCTCGCGGGCGCATTGGCCCGAGGACGCGACCTGGGATCCGTTCGGCGGGCCCGACACCCGGTACGCTCTCGGCCCCTGGATCACGGTCGGCTCCGCGCTGCGCGGATCGGTCGAGGTACGGGCCGTACGCATCGACCCGGTACCAGGCGCTGAAACAACGGCACAAATCCTGCGTGTCGGCGGCTGGGCGCTGGCCGTCGATCCGCAGTCGTCACCCGGCCGCCCCGACGGCGCCACCGCACGGGTCGAGGACGCGGCGGGGCTGGTTTCCGTCGTCGTCGGGGCGCAGGAACTGCCCAAGGCGGCCGTGGTGTTCGGCTCGGACAGCAACGCGCTCGGCGCCGCGTCCGCCACCCCCGTCGTGGAGAGCAACGGACCCGTCGCCCACGGTACGGTGCACATCGCGCTCGTCCACCTCGGCGGCACCGACCCCGCCGCGCTGCCGCGGGTCGCCACCCGCGCCGAAGGCACTACCCTGCTCGCGGACGTGACGTGGCCCGACGGCGTACGGGACACGATCCGGCTGCCCGCGCCCGAAACCGCGTACTGCCCCTGGGAGGAGTGACGTTGACGAGTGTGACGGCGAGCGCGGGCATACCCGCCATCCGGCGTGGCACCAACCTGCCGCGCGTCGGCGACTTCAACGAGTCGTGATCTTGGACGCCATTCGGCGGCACACCACCGGGCTGAGCCGCGTCGAACTCGCCCAGGCCACGGGGCTGTCGCCCGGCCTCCCTGGTCCTCGACCAGGCGCTGTCCGCCCAGCCTTGGTCACTGCTGCTGGTCTGACCCTACAAAGGCCCAGGGCTGCCATGTGGGGGAGCACGGGGCAGCAACTGCTGTCAGACGAACCGGCCGGAGGCCTGCGAGGACCGCCACAGGGCGTTGCTGCCCAGCCGCGGGGTGAACGTCGCGTGGAAGATGGTGGAGGCCGCGCCGACCGCCGCCGCCTCCGGGCCCAGCACCGACGCCTCGACGTCGACATGCCGCAGCCGCCGCGCGGTGGGGAAGTCGTTGACCATCGCCCCGATGTGGTCGAGGTACAGCGGGGCCGCCTCGTCGGTGAAGAAGGGGCCGCCCAGAACGACCAGATCGATGTCCAGCAGATCGACCAGACCGATGGCGCCCTGCCCGATGGCCCGCGCCAGATCGCGTACGGCCGCGCCTGCGGCCGGATCGCCGCCGGCGGCCGCCTCGGTGATCGCACGGTACGCGGCAGTGCTGCCCGGCTGATCCGCGCCGGCGGCGCAGCCGCGCCGGGCCGCCAGCTGCGACAGGCCGACCGGCGGATTGCACTCGGGGAGGATCTCCGGCTGGCCGCCGGGCTCCGTACGGCCCAGGGCCACGGCGCACAGCTGGCCGAACTCACCGGCGTTGGCGCTGGTGCCCCGGTACAGGTCGCCGTTCAGATACAGCCCGGAGCCCACACCCGTACCGAGATAGAGGTACGCGAAGTCGCGGGCACGACGGTCACGTCCGATCCACCGCTCGCCCGCGGCGGCGGCTGCGGCGTCCTTCTCCATGATCAGCGGGCACTGGAAGTGGTCCTTGAGCAGATACAGCAGCGGCAGATCGGTCCACACCGACATCAGCGGCGGATCGAGCACGGTGCCCGAGGCGATGTCCACCGGCCCCGGGACCGCGACGCCGATACCGAGGAAGCCGTCCGCGCGCACCGCACTGCGGGCATCGGCAAGCACATCGCTGCCCAGCTGCACCACCTGCTTGACCAGCACCTCCGGATCGGCGGTCCGGCGCACGGGCTGGGTGCGTACGGCGATGAGCGTGCCGTCGAGGTCGATGACGACGGCTGTGATGACCTCCGGGTCGATGTGGATGCCCACCGCGTGCGCCGCGTCGCCGCGCAGCCGCACCGGGGTACGGGGCTTGCCCGAGGTGGCGTGCCGCTGGGCGTCCTCGACGAGGATGCCGCGGGCGAGCAGCGACCGGGAGATCCGGGACACCGACTGCTGTGTCAGGCCAGTGCGGTGGGCTATCTCGCCGCGGGTGATGGTGCCCGACAGCCGGACGACCTCGATGACGACGCACTCATTGAACGAGCCCAGGTCGATGTGGTTGGCTCCGCCCGACGTCTCGCGGCGCAACGCCGCGTCCGGCTCCTCGCCGGACGGCACATGGCTCGCGATGCTCTCGCGCAGCCACTGCAGCGGCTCGCCGGGCAGCTCCGCCGCGTACCGGCCGATGGCGCCCGCAAGGTCGAGGTAGACGCGGCGAGAGGACTCCGGGTGCCGGGTGCTGTCCAGGGCGACCAGGGCACGCAGATAGCTGCGCCAGTGGGAGGCGTCTGGGATGCGGTGGAACGTGACATCCGCCTCGTCGCTCGCGGCGTCAGGCATCCCCCACAGCACGAGGGCGTGCAGCGGTACGTGCGGATGCCTCCGACGGGCCTTGGTGAGGAAGCCGGCCAGGGCTCCGGTCTGTTCGGCGTCGCTCGGCAGACCGGTGGCGGCGAGTGCTGCGCAGGCCCGGTCCAGCTCCGTCAGTACGTCGGCGCCGACCCCGCCGCCCATCGCGGACGTGCATCACCTGACGGTCTTCGGCAGGTGTCGCAACTGCCGATAGGCGCCCGGCC